>JAPPMR010000485.1 GCA_028818995.1 Candidatus Poribacteria bacterium
GTATATCCGCCATACTGCCCGACGTAACATCCGATTTCACATACCATCCATTAGGTGGGATGGTCATCGGGACAGCCTGTGACTTCCACGGCAGAGTCCATAACTACCCAAATCTGTATGTCGTAGACGGCTCCTTATTACCCGGTTCTTGTGCCACTGCAAACCCATCCCTAACAATCGCCGCTTTAGCCGAGCGAAATATGGAGACAATCCTGAAAGAAGATTTTATTTGAAGAAAACGCCCCCTAATCACAACTTAATCCTCATAACACTTATGAAACACACTGTATCAACAACAAACACGGTTATCATTTCATTTTTCATTTTCTGCTACACAGGCTGCGGTTTTCTTGACGACTACGAAGAATACGGGGGATCTCCGCACGAGGCATATATTCTATCCATATCTGATAGTAGACCCGCTGAAGTGACAATTGGCTGGATGTATATGGTCTTTGGCTGTGACAACGTCAGTGGGGCGACTGCCGAACGAAACAGTAATAACATCTACCTCACGATAAACGGAGAAGGATACACCGGTTCCGCGGACTGTGATGATGGATCAAGACAGATTTGGGGTAAAGTTACCGTAAAAAACTTGGAAGTAGGCGAATACATAATTAAGGAGATCTACGATAACAGAGAATTAGGACGGTTTCGTATTGAACCGGACACGGGTTATATGTTTATTGCCTCCTATACTCCGGTTTTTATGGTGGATCCAATAGACCTCAACAATGACGAACCAAAACGAAACACTTATCAAGTCAAAGTGAGGATGCATCTGGAAGGATACTACGAAATCGGTTATGAACCTATCTTCAAAATAGACGTAGAACGCACGCAAGACGTTATCAATATTGAAGCATGGCAAGTTATCCCAAAGAAAAACGGCCAGATTATACTGGACCCTTCCGGCATAACAGCAGATCAACATGAAAGAAAGCACATAGACATAGACCTCGGCACATTCTCCACCGGATCCTATACAGCGATTATCAACGGCGTCGAATACACGTTTGAAGTGCTACCCGGCACCTACTAACTTTATCCAATAAACCCCGCAGATACTTCACAGGAATCGCAAAATTCAGATTCTGATCACCTCGCTATGCTTGTTCAAGACAGGGCCCCCACTGCGCGTCGCCATTGCCAATAGGGTTACCTGCCCACTGATAGACGGCTTTGTTATTTCACACCGACCTGTCTTCGGAGCATTTTTCGGAGTCTATCGCTTTTCAGTGGTGGGATAAATCTATGTGTAAATCTCCGCAAGACCCCCTGTTCAACGACAGACTTCGGATTTGAAAACGCTTGATACCCGATGAATCCGCCTTTGTAGCGTCCCATACCGCTGTAACCGACACCCCCGAACCCCATTTCCTTATCTGCGTGCATCAAGAGATCGTTGACGGTTACCCCGCCACTTGAGGTTTGATGGATGATCTGGTCAATCTCGGTGCGATTGTTTCCAAAAACATAAAGTGCCAACGGCTTCTGCTTCTTGTTAAGGTAGTCAATCGCAGCGTCGAGATTCTCATAGGTGTAGATAGAAAGGATCGGACCAAAAATTTCATGCGTAGAGACCCTGAGATTATCGGCAGGATTGATCACGAGTGTCAACGGAATCTTACGTGTCGTTGCATCTGGCACGGCTTCATTCATCGGATTCGATTGAATCACACGACATCCCGCGGCTTTTGCCTCATCAATATAGCCTACGATTCGGTCATACGCCCGATGGTCAATGATAGACGTAAAATCGTCATTTTCTATAATCGAGGGGTATGCGGATTTGGCGCTTTCAAGGACGTTTTCGATAAATACCGCTAAATGCCTTTCTGGGAGCAGCACGTAGTCGCCAGAAATACAGACCTGGCCGCCGTTCATCAATCGGACCCTTTGTATTTTTTCAGCGACTTCGGGGATATTTGCGTCGTCTAAAATCAGACACGGGGATTTACCACCGAGTTCAAGGAGGACAGGGATGAGGTTATCTGCCGCCGCTCGCAAAATATGTTTACCTGTCTCAGAGCCACCGGTGAAAACAAACTTATCCCATGGCAACGCTGCAAAGACCCGTGAGACTTCAGTTCCGCCGATGACAACTGTGAGTTCTTCTGCCTGAAAGTATTCAGTAACCAGAGATTTTATCAGCGTCGCTGTCTGTGGTGTGCTTTCCGAAAGTTTCAGGATCACACGATTGCCCGCAGCGAGCGCGTCAATCGCGGGGTCCAATGCCAGACTTACAGGTGCGTTAAACGGCGACATGATACCGACAACACCCAACGGTTCGTGGACGATGTAGGCGCGTTGACCTGTGAGTGCCAACACCCCTGATGACTTTTTCTCTTTCTTCATCCACTTTTTCAAATGCCGTTTGACATATTTCGCATGAGACAACGGAGAGAAAATATCGGCGAGAAAGATTAAATCTGGGTCTCGGTTACCAAAATCTGTTTGCAAGGCTTCGGTGACCTCTGCGATGTGGTTTTTACACAGATCCTCTATTCTACTGAGCCGATCCATTCGGGTTTCATAGGATGGCGGTGTCGATGGCGAGTAAGCCATTTTCTGTTGATAAAAAAGTGTTTTTACGGTTTCAATGTCCATTTGGTTCATAAGGTTCTCCTCTGAGAAGTCATCGCTCAATCTTCGCGGATACGATCGTTAGCAGCTTGGCAAAACTCGCGAAGGCTGCGCATTGTCTCTTTGATCGTACGGCTATGAAAGTTTAGCGATTTCAACTATCCTCGGTCTCCAGTGAGTTTGTGCAAAGTTTGTATCTCTTTCTGGTCGGCGATGAGTAGCAAAGCATCACCGGCTTGGAGTTTTTTCGTTCCGGGCGGATTATAGAAAAACTGATCCGCCTTATCCTGTATTGCGATGATAATTAATCCTGTTTTTTCTTGGATGTTGGCGGCTTTGAGCGTCATTCCGTCCAACTCGGACCCTGCTTGAATCCTGGATTGTGTGAATTGAGGCCCCTGCTGATTTTCTGTGATATTTTCTAATAAGCCGACGAGATGCGGTCGAAGGAGTCCCGCGGCGATGCGGAGTGCACCGATCCGGTCGGGTAATACAACCTCATCCGCACCGGCTGTGATGAGTTTTTCGGGTGAATTGTTTTCAACACCTTTAGAGATGATTTTCAGCCGCGGATTGATTTTTCTTGCGGAGATCACGACGTAGAGATTATCTTGGTCCCGACCAAGGCAGGTCATAAGTCCCTTCGCACGCTCAATGCCGGCGCGTATCAGTGATTCGTCCTCTGTCGCATCGGCATGGACACACAGAAAATCGCGGGTCTCAGAAATCTGTCGGATACGTTCTTCTTCGCGTTCAATGATAACGAAATCGACGGCTGCCTGTCGCATTTCATCAAGCACATGCACACCGGTATCACCGAGTCCGCAAATCACATAATGGTTGGCTAACTTATCAAGAGTTCTTATCATCTTTTGGTGTTGAAAAAAACGGTTGAGTTGTCCTTGAATGAGGAAATTGGTTGCGATGGTAATGCTATAAGTGAACACGCCGAAACCGCCGATGAGTAGAAACAAGGTAAAGATGCGCCCTGTATCGCTCATACTGAGGTTCTCATACCCGACGGTTGTCAGTGTAATCACCGTCATATAGATTGCGTCGAGCAGATTCCATTTCTCTGCTGGATTATCTTTTTCGATAATCAGGTAGCCGATCGTCCCTGTCAGGAGCAAACCGACAAGGAGGATCAAGGCGATGAGAACCTGGCGTTGATAGCTCATCCTTTAGTCAACTTTCAATAATTTTACAAACGCCCCCGCAGGGCGAGGTTTAAAGCTACTTCCATATCAGCATTTTTTGGGTCGCATAAAAATCGGCAGCCAACTCTTTAACACGTTCGGTATGAACCTGAATCATGAGGCGTACTCGCTTTCTCGCTTTCTTTTGTTGATTGGCAAGATCCTTGAGTATCTGGATATGTGCCTTCAAATCTTTTCTGCCTTCACCCGTCTGTGGGGCAAGGTGTTCGCGAAGGCGTTGTATCTCCTGACGATACATCTTGAGTTGCGTATCATGTTTTTCCGCGCTTTCCCGAAGCACGTCTATCTCGGCGTTCAGAGCTGTCGTCCGCTTGATGATCTTATCAAGACGGTTCTTTTCGTCGAGTGAAACCTCTGAATCCCCTACAGGGGCATCGGCGTGTGGAAGTTCTTTCGTCGTACACCCAAAAATCAAGAGACAAAGAAATAGCAAAAATAAAAACTGAAGTTTCGCGAGAACGCCCTGAACACGTAACATTTTTTAGACTCCTTCTGCGTTGGATTTCATTTGCGTATCAACTCAGGTCTTCAGTTGGCGATAGGTTTTTCTACTTCTCAGAACGGTTTTTCATCCGTTATGCGCCACGTGCCGTCATCTTGCTTGGCTTTCATTTTGTAAATTTTTTTCTAAATTTAGATATGATACCTTCCTTAGATGCTGTTTTGTTCTCTACATTCTTCCCCGTATTACATTCACTAAATGACCAATAACCTCTTTCAAAGTTGTTTGCCTCACTTTTTTCACGAAGAGATCTCAACGCATCATGTACAATTTGCTTTTCGTTTTCTGAGAGTTTTCTGATACCCATACAATGTTCTTGTTCTACAGTATTGATGATATGCCAAGTGGGTACACGGCTTTGTCCTGCAAATTCCGCGCGTATAATTTTTCTGGCTATTCCAATAGTTAAATACATTCCTAAAATTCCCTCCTTAATATCTGAATTTAACCGGTTTTCATTCATTCTCCTTGTTCTTTGAAACGAGTGAGCCTCTTAATGTGTGGACGGAACACGTCATTGAGTCGTTCAAGTTTACTCGCGATCCATTCATGTTGATTCGACCAATCTTGTTCATCCCTGGGATCCATATCTACTCTTTTCAAGGATATGTGTGATTCCTGTTTCCATTCTAAGAACCACCATTGAAGGGGTTCACCAAATTCTTCTTCAATTTCTGCTTGTTGCGCCTTCAATGAGTGGAAGTAAAGTTTTGCAGTTTTTTCCATGACAAACGCAACAGTGATTTCAGTGCTGGGTTTGATGACCTGCCTTGCTCTCACGACGCACCCAGTGCCTATTCTAAAATATATATGGTGCATCTCTTTAGACGTTGGCATTGGAGAGTGGAGTTGGCTCCCTCGTCGCTTCAAGTAGTCGCAAAATTCAGTCCAGTATTTTATATTCTGTGTTTTACGCATTTTCGCCTCCGTTTTTATGTGTATAGGGATATACTGAGCCCTATCAATACAAGCAATGTCGTGTAAAAGAAGACTTCACACAAGACTCGGCAAAGCGGGTGATTCGTTTTCAGGCTCGAAAACACGGTGCAAAATGCCGAAAAGAATGTTGTCGTCAGCAGGCAAATATTCTCTATTTCAATGGGGTAATATAGATTACTCCTTTAGCCTCGTTGGAATCAGAAAAAACCAATCTGTTGTCAAAGATATAGAGGTTAAATTTCTCATTTAGTAACAACCTCTGGTTCACCGAAGCGGTTTTTAATTTGTCGCATACTTACATCTGCCCAATAACGATAAATAGTTCTTTCTTCTATGAATATCTGTTCCGGTGAACCGAATTCTTTTATCATTGATTCCAGATGCACAGATTTCGTTGAGGCACATCCGAAAGCGAATATGAAAATAGCAAGAAATCCACAATTACAAATATTTTTCATGTTGGTAAAGCCCCCTCTTTTGATACTATTTTACGATCAGCATTTTGCGAGTGGCGGAAAAATCTTTTGCGGTAAGCGTATAAAAGTAAATTCCGCTACTGACTTGTTCGCCAATTTCATTTTTACCATCCCAATAGGCAGCACGCGTTCTGTTCTGATAGATACCCATAGGCTTGTGTCCTAACGCTAACGTCCGAACACGCGTGCCATCGACAGCAGAGATTGTTATGGTGACATCTGCGGGGGCTGATAGCTGATACGGTATCCACGTCTCCGGATTGAACGGGTTCGGGTAGTTTGGGAGCAACATTGTCTGTCTGTAGGAAGTCGATAGCACGCGAACCGCAGGTGCAGCAGCAGCCTTGGGGATTTCCCAGAGAAGCACTTTGCCGGTGTTATCGCCACTTGCCAGTAGAGCCCCGTCGGGTGAAAAAGCCAAGCTCTGGACTTGGACAGAATTTCTATGCCCTCTGAGGGTTCGTAGGTGTCTACCTGTGTTCGTATGCCACAAACGAATTGTTCCATTATTGTCTCCCGTAGCGATGCGTTTTCCATCTGGGCTGAATGAGACACTCCAGATTGCAACAGGGTGCGATAAGGTCTGTAGGTGCTTGCCTGTATTGACATTCCACAAACGAACAGTGGGCACCGCAAATACATTTACCGTGGCGATTTTCTGACCATTTGGACTGAATGCTATGTCATTGACCCTATCCTGATCCTCTACTGTTCGTATGCGAAGATTCATATTCCATATACTAACAGATGAAGAAAGACCTTCTCCTAATGCTGCGATTCGCTCGCCATTTGGACTAAACGATACGTAAGTTCCGGTTCGTACACCTGTGTGCAGTGTTTGCATCAGTCTGCCAGTGGATGTGTCCCACAGATGGGCGTTTCCGAGGCCGCCTGCCAGGATGCGCTTTCCATCTGGAGAGAATGCGATGCTGGTGCACCAAGTCTCAAGTGATAATGCCTGTAGATGCTTGCCTTTAACATTCCACAGATGAACTTTACCTTCCCCGATTCCACCAGCGATGCGCTTTCCATCTGGAGAGAATGCGATGCACTCCACGGCTTCTCCATAGGGTGCTGAAGGTGCTAATGTCTGAAGGTGCCGACCCGTATCCGTATGATAGAGACGCAACATGCCGTTTTCTTGACCGGGTGTACTTGTTGCTGTAGCAATTTTTTTCCCATCTGGACTGAATGCTATGCTTTTGACCCACCCCTCATGATCTGCTAAGGCGCGTAGGTAAGTCTCACGTAAAATTGTCTCGTCCAGTGTAAAATAAGCAGAACACTCAACGAAATTCCCGAATACATCAATAGTCGCGACAGAAATATCAATATCCGCATCGGATCGGATCAAATCGGAGGTCACAAATTCAACGGTGGCGTTTTTACTTCCATCGATCGATTTATGACTCACCAATACATATTCAATCCCATCGTGTACCATGAGTTGTGCCTGATGGAGTCCCTCCGGATCGTTTATCTGAAAACGCAAGGACAGCGTATTTGGCGGGGAAATTAAACGTTGGGAGACCAAACTAATTTGTGAAGGCGTGTCGATTTCATTTCGGGGACGACGGTTGAACGCATTATGGACATCCAACCATTTTGCAGCAGAATCTGACAATCTATGGGGTTCAACACGCGCGGTTTCTCGGGATTCAAGGGGATCCAGAAAAACGCCATAAGACATTACATAGGCATCTGCGCGAAAATCATGACCTAACCCAAAAACATGCCCCAACTCATGGGCAATAACTCGACTGTTATTACATTGACCACCTTCGGCAGAGAAAACCGCTATACCCGCACGATTCCCTCGGGAGCGAGCCCGGGCGCAAAAGCCTATTTCTTCTACCGATGCATCTGCAAAGACGAGATAGAAGCCCTTAGATACGTCAAAATATTTGCTTATTTCTTCGGCCACTTTATCAGCAGAATATCCATCGGTGTGTTTTCCAAGAATATGATGCACAATGGGTTTACCGGTCGGATCTGTCTCAAGTTTGAAAGTTTTTCTGCCAAATCCATGCCGATCCATCTCATCGGCGAAAAATTGCTGCACTTCTGTGATTAACGTAACCAGTCGTGTCTGAATATCTGCGCTGGGTTGTTTATCATTGGGTAGAAAATAGATCATGTGCACGATATTTTCATTTGATGCGTTTTGTGCAAAACTGTTGGGTACAAACACAAGCATCGCAGAAATGAGTAATGTGAATATAAGAGCGTGTTTGGGTTTCATTTGACGCTTAGGTTTCTCCTATTATTTCAATATCAGCATTTTGCGGGTCGCAGAAAAGCCTTTGGCACTCAGCGAATAAAAATAGATACCGCTGACGATGGCTTCTCCGATGTCGTTTCTACCGTCCCAATAAGCCGCAGTGTTAGGGGCGTGATAAACACCCGCCTGTTGATACCCTAAGTTGAGCCGCCGGACCAATTGTCCATTGATCGCATAGATGGATATGCTCACCTCGGATGCGTTTGCCAACTGATACGGTATCCACGTCTCTGGATTGAAAGGATTCGGATAATTGGGTAGCAAAGCGTTTTGAACCCGCGTAGGCGCAGCAGGGACATCTTCATCGACTTCAAATCTCACGATTTCTGTAAAATCGTAATCCTTTTTATTGCCAGCTTTATCAGAAACATGTATATTCGTTATGCCCCAAATCCCCGGATGACTCCCCACAGGCAACAGGATTTGCTTGGTGTATTTTCTATATTTACCTGTGACATAATTAACATACATTCCCCGATTGTCGTGTGGATAATGCCATCTATGGTGAATATTACCTAACGGATCCCTTATGTTTACACCTCCAATTTCGTAGCCACTTATATCATCTCGGACATAAAACGTTATATCAACAAAGGTTTCGCCGTTAGGGTTTTCAGGATTTGTGGGAGTCGCGACAACATTTATCCTATTGACATCTAACTGTGCTGGTTGCGTATCAGGCGTTTTTGTGTTTATATAGATAGATGCCGGTTTTTCATCAAGTTTTCCTTCTGTAAAATATACATCAACAGCATTATACCCAAAATCCGACAGGTTAATATAATTGACCTGATACAAGCCTCTCGGCATATAATGTGGGAATCTTAGCGTGATTTTAGCCAGTCCTGTTTCTTTATCATAACTCCCATCGCGGTATCGTAAACCGCCATCAGCGATTCTGCTGTAAGTCTCTGAATCTTGATCATTCATACCGACTCTAAACCAATCGATCCCTGTATCATCGGGTGCCAAAAAAGTGGTTGTTACCAAAATATAATCCCCTTCTTCTGATTCAACTTCTTTAGATGTTAATTTGACAGAATTAGGCACATATTTGGGTGGTTTTATATCCTCTAAAGGATTCTCAATATACATTTTCCAACCGAACTTTTTCTCCGCTGTGAATCTTTCTGTCCAGTTTGAATCCCAAACTTGAATAGCATGCGGTTGCCAGTATCCACTCGGTAGATGCTTAGAAGCCCCTATTTCTGTTCTGAGTATATGACTTTGTGGTACACCGTCACCTGCTTCATTAACTGGCCACAAATAATTTTCTATATATTTGTTCGTACCGGAAGGACTGAAAATTCTGATATAACCACCAGAGGATAAATCCAAATGTGATTCATGATGTAGTTCTATTTCTACAATCACTTTTTTATTTTCTTCAGGTTCTCCTATCACTCTGTTTTTCACCCGAATTATTTTACCCGGATATACATAGTCTGGATAGAGATTGTAAACTCTGAAAGTTAAATCCTCACGTATTTTCGAGATATACCTGTCGCCATGCATAACCCTGTTCTGAATGAACTCGTATTTTCTGGGCGAAACAGATCTTAGCTTGTCAGGGTTCACTATGTAATAACTGATTGTTTCTGCCATATCCTCATTCGGATTCTCACCGTGAGCATAGGCAGACACAAATTCTGTTTCGTTTAGCGTAAACCACTTGCCGTCTTCACCCTGATACCATTCACCTAAAATTTTCCAATCTTCTTTCAGCTGATCGTCAAACAGATGGGACCACAAAAAGTGTGCCTTCTCATGTAATATCAAGCGCTGTAAATGCTGATAATCACCTGTAAAAGCAGATTCCATGAATTCAATATAGCCTGCACTCGTCCAAGCCACAGCAGGCGCAGCCGGATATAACGGGTGTGGTGTGCCATCTAATCTTCTGATAATATATTTCAAGCCAGGTGTGGCTATCATACCCGAAGGGAATTCTTCGAGCATCGTGATTAGGGTCAGAATTTCTTCATTCTTGAAAGTCGTGAAACGCTCGCTGAATTCGCCAGTGGTGTGTTTTGTTAGCTCTGAATAATCCGGCGGATGGAGACTGACGTTATATCTCTCATTGAGTATATAATCGACACGTTGTCTGTTGCTGCCGTGATCCGTGATATACCTTAAGACTGCATTGTGCAATCTTTTGCTAAACAGTTTACCGCGAACGCCATCTATCTCAGCCAGCATAGCATTCGCGTTTGTGAACGCATCTAAAGAAATCAACACAGATGTGGCATCGCCGTTATTCAGAATAAGGATGTCGCTATCAAGTTCTATATCAACGAGATGCCACATTGACCTTTCAAGCGTGTCCCAATA
>JAPPMR010000339.1 GCA_028818995.1 Candidatus Poribacteria bacterium
TGGGTATTAACTTTCAGTAAATCTCAATACCAGAAAACTCTTAAAACTAAATAACTCTGCAACAAAACACTGAAAAATTGACAAGGTCTCCTAAATATGCTAATCTAACGTGAGTTTGATAAATCAGATTTTTGCATTCGGTGCGGTTAGGAAACCGCACCTACCGGGTCTATGAGAGTGATTTTTTGGGCAAAATGAAGTTCAAATATCTATTATAAAACTCGCGTTAATCTACATAAGTGGAACCTCGTTAGTCGTTGTTTTCAGTTGGAAGCTCCGCTGCTTTCCAACCACGGAATCCGCCAGTTAATACTGATACGTTCTCATAACCCATATTTTTTAATGTGTGTGCCGAAAGTGTTGCACGGGTGCCACCGCCGCAGTACGTTACAATGTGTGTATCCTCATCAGGAGCGACTTCATCAATATCAAGTTCAAGGTATCCGCGCGGGAGTGAAACCGCATTTGGTAAGTGTTCTTCGTCGTAGTCTGGTTCGTCACGAACATCTAATAGGACAACAGAATCACCTGCTTCTGTAAGTTCATCAGGTGAAATATGTCCAACATTCGCTTTTGCTTCAGCGACAAGTTCTTTTAGGGTTTTCAATGGCATAGTTATCCTCCGCAAGCGTTAAAGATATTATTTATGTTAATCAGAATATGACATTTTAAATTTCAAATCAGTATGTAAAGAATATATCATAAAGTGCCAGAACCGTCAATTTTTTTTCTGTTATCAAATTTTGAAGGAGAACAAATGGAAATACTAAAAAAATCAGTTGATTCCGTAATTGAGAAGGATAGAATTGGGAGTCCAGTGTTTCTAAGATGTGTGCTTAATATTGCAAGTGAGTCATCTAATCTGCTGCAACCAACTGCAGAGATGGCTGCGCTATCAAACGGATGGATTCCATCCCAACCGCAAAGTCTTTATGCACAAGGGGATGCTGAAGCAACACAGGTTACGGTAATGATACAATACGTAGGAGGACAGATGGCGGTGTTGAGTGTCAATCGGGTTGATACTGAAACTGCTATTGACCTTATGTTGGTTGGTAATAAAGGCGTGATTTACCATGAAACGCCAATAGGTAGGCATTATCTAAGTGCTACACCGCCTCAACTCGGTGCTATAGGAGAACTTTCTGAGACTATCTCCAACGCACTTGAAACTGGTCAACCTATAACGGTGGAGGGATAAACATGCAAACAAACGGTAAATACGGAGTCCTACTCCTCGGCGGACATCGTACACATCAAGAAAACTACTCACAATTGTTTGCCAACGATCCTCGTTGTCAACTTGTAGCGTTCGCTGATGAACCAGATGCACCTGAAGAACGAATAACATTGGCACGTTCCCTCGCTGAAGAATTAAATCTCCCTTTCATTCCCAACCTTGATGAGGCATTAGCACGCGATGATGTTCATATTGTAAGTCTCTGCACAGAGGTTGAAAGGCGTGGTCGTGTTGGAACGAAATGTGCAGAAGCAGGAAAGCACGTCTACCTTGACAAGCCAATGGCACTCAATCCTGAAGATACGAACAAGATTGTTGATGCCGTAGCGACAAGCGGTGTTCGGACACAGATGTTCAGTAATATCCATAGCACTTGGGCACGTACAGTCAAACAAGGATTGGACAGTGGAAACATAGGTGAACTACAGGCAATTCATTGCGATGTCATGTTTGCTAAAGGACACCCGGGAACTGCACCTGTCGGTAAAAAACGAATGCAGAAACCAACCTTGGAACGTTATAGTTTTGTGGAAGCAAAACCCGAAATGTTTGACATCGGTGTTTATGCTGTGTCAATGGTGAATTGGTTAACACAGAAGCGAGTAAAAAGTATCTTTGGTGGAACAGCAAATTACTTCTTCAAAGAACATCACGGCTGCGATTTAGAAGATTTTGGCGCGTTGGTGCTAACATTAGAAGGCGATGTTACCGCAACGATTGCTGCTGGACGTTACGGTTGGCAAAGTCATGCACAAGGAGGTATACGAAAGGTCCACCTTGTTGGTACTGATGCTACGTTAACTTTTGATGCTTCATCAAACAGGTTAGAAGTGTTCGCTGCAGAGCCTGCATTTGAACCGCCGACACCACATCCGCTTGACCCAATGGGAATGTGGAGCAGCACACAAGCAGAAATTAAGATGTTACCGAAGCAGCACTGGATTGATGTCAGCAGCGGAAATGATGGACAGAACGAATTCGGTGCATTTATAGATTGTATTGAAAATGGAGTGGAGAGTGAGATGAACGCAGAATTTGCTGCACATTCTGTTGAAATTATTTGCGCTGGATATCGTTCCGCTGCAAGTGGAGAGGTTATCAGTCTAAGTTAACGGAAATTGGTTGTATTGCTGTCAACCTCTAATTCCCATAACTTCTAACTGGGCAATCTGCTCTAACCATGATTCACGTGTTTCCGGGGAATAGTCCACAGGAAGTAAGGATTTGCGGGTACAATTCAGGAATGCCTGCAAGGTTTGATAACGCCGAATTGGACCAATATTTGGCAGAATTCTATCGGATATAACGTCAACGATTTCGTCTACAGACAACTCTCCTTCTCGGTTTTTGGCAGCTTCCAAGTCAGCCCGGAGTGATGCAAAACTGGCAGCCGAATACCCTTCAGTCAGCGATAGCAGGAGTTTAAATGCCTCATCCGGAATTTCACCTCTGAAAATATTGCTAAGCGTCCAGTGTAGAAATGTCTCGCGGTCTTCACCTGTTGGATCGAGAACTGGAATTACGATGTCTCCAACTCTGCCTTCTCTGCGCAGGTCGGGCGAGAGATTATAGATACGCGCTGTCATAAGCAGCCATGTGATATTGCCGCGTAGCTGCGGGTCGGACATCATCGCTTGTATTTTTCCGGTGAGTCTACGTTCAGTTGCGTGTGCATCTCTACCAACATCCCCGAACTGCGTATCCGCTTCGTCAACAAAAATTAACACATTCACCAATGCCATCAGCAAACGTCTGAGACGTTCAAAGATTACATCTGTTTGTCCAAACCACATGCTGCGGATATTCTTGAGAACTAACACAGGGATATCTAATTCACCTGCGAGTCCTTCAAAGATAAAGGTTTTGCCGCTACCGATTGGTCCGCAGACACTCAATCCAGCGATGGAATCTTTTCCTGTAGATGTAATACGCGGAATGATCTGGGTCCTCAAGAACTCAACGAGTTTCTGATTGCCGACAATATCTGTAAGGGAATGAGCAGGTTTTTTGAATTCGACGACATCTTCCCCCAACTGTGCTTGGATAAATTCAGATACTTTTTCTATTACGTTGTCTGGACGCAGTTTTTCTCCTGAATAACAAGCTGAGACAAGCAGCTGGCGTAAAGCTTGGATTGATAAACCTGCTGTTAACACAGCAAGCTGAGATTGGCTACCCCATAGATTTAACTCCTTTTTTGCAGGTTTTTGGGTTCTATTGAACCATGAAATAAAGTGTCTTCGTGCTTCTACTTGGGGAGATTGAATTTCTACATCTATGACTTGTGGCAAGCGCGTAACGCGTGAGTTTATTAGGCTTTTTGATTCGGCAATGAAGACAACCGTATCGGTAGCTTTCATGAAATCGGAATCAGAAATCCAATCCTGCACGATGCTAACTCTATGTCTATCTGCTAAACTTAAACTGCGGATTTCCCCTTCGGGGAGTAACATATCCGTTGCTTCAATAATAATGAGCAGTTTTTCTTGTAGAAACTTTTCTCCGCGAGCATTAGTAGATCGCGAAATCAGACAGAATTGCCGTAGCAGCTCAAGTGCCAATGTTGGGCTTCCGATAGCATCGTTTAGGTATTGCTCAAACAAGTCGTTAGACGCACTTGTGGATTTACTTGTTTTGAGTTCAGGGTCTTCCACCTTGTTCGGAAGCGCGAAAAGACTGGTCGTGTTTTTCTGTGAAGGCTCGCTCTCCCCTCGCCATAGGTTGAAAGCGTTTTTCACCTTTTCTCGGTCGCTTGCATGTAAAAAACGGAGCGGACCATTGAGTTCGTATACTATGAGGATAAAACCCGAAATATCCCAGCTTCGCGTAAGAAACGGAACGAGGGGAATGTAATCCTCCTCATCTGATTCTTCAACGAAAAAGAGGTCGTGGATATTCCCATGAAGGACGATACTGCGCGAGGTGCCAGAATTAATAAGCAACCCAGCTTCTGTACGGAATTTGTAAGTAGGGTCTTTAACAGCGATGTTTATACCCTCCGTTCATTGACTGTGGCAAATTGACTAACATTAACTTGCCTGTGCCAACTTTTTCCATCGTGGAAGAAAACCTTCAGTCAAGAACTGGTCAAGGTTCCAGATATTCCTTTGCGGTTCTACTTCAAAAAATGTTCCCATTGCCAAAACAAGAATGTCTTTAAAACCATAATTTGTCTCAATTTGTGAGAGTGTTTCATAAGTTTGGAGAAATGCGGTGTGAATTCGGAGAAAGTTTAGCGCAGCAAAACTAAACGCATTGAGCTTCAGGCAATCATCATTTGTTTTCTCCCAAAACCATTCCGGTTTGTAAAAAAGGTCGAGTCGTTCTTTGCAAAGCTGCACCGCTTTTTCAAGGACATCATCTAATTCTTGGCGATTCATCTCTTTATCTGGAATATCAAGTTTTTCACAAACCTCAGCATGTATTCGGTGTTTTGCTTCATCAGAATCCACCCACGTTTGAAACGCTTCAGAGGCTCGTTCGAAACAATTGCGAAGATCTGCAATTGTCAAATCAAGTTTGCTCGGAAAAGCCTTAAGTAGAGAAGAACTCGGCAAAAGATCTGCTTGCTCAGGGTGTAGTTGTAAAAATTTATATTCTACGACATCTGCCAACATCTCTGCAAGAATAGGTGTAAAAGCGATGATAGATCGCTCATAAAGCTCAGCATCAATGAATGCTGTAAGTTTTTCAACATCAAGATGAATTTCCCCGGTTTTCGTTTTAACAAATGCTTCGGCGAATGTAGTTTGTTCACCTAAAACTGAAGCAGATTCAGTTAAAGATAATGGTCGATTAAAGAGTGATAATTCGGTATACAGGTCCTCAAAGTCAAGCAAACTCTCTTGCCACTGGTGTCCCCATGTATCATGAATCAGATATTTATCAAGTTCTTCCAATGGGAGAACACCAACCATTCGTGTGAGCGTTGTTGTAACCAACTCAACAGACAGCGCGGCATCTTTGGCAATTTGTTCTCGGAACTTTAAATCTAAATTTTCTGCATTAAAAGTGCCAAAAACAGGAAAATGTGCAAACGGTTCAACCTGCCAAATTTTTCGCAAAAATTGCGCATAACTAAATTTCTTACCAGATTGTTTTTTACGGTATCTATCTGTTGCCGTGGGTATTTTTTCACTGTGTGTATTGGCAGAAGTTTCCTTTATTTCAGAAGGTAGGCAAAAATAGAGAGCAGAACAGGTTTTTATCAATCGGACTTCGCCAACTTCAAAGGGCGCGCCTGGATATAGACACTGAAAGAGGTTGAGAATGTCAGTATCCAGTTGTGGGTTATCGGATACTAAATTAAAGCGATCCTGTAAACACCGCATGATTTGATGTCGGTGCATCAGAGGGGCAGTCCGAATAACGAGGTTTTTGGTTAGTTTGTCTAATGCTTTAGAATCTACATGGAATATATCTTGGAGCAGTACCTTCAGGTTTTCCTGTTCTGATTCTTCTGTAGGGGCATCTGCTGTAAATTGAGTAAAAATTTTAGAGCCAGCAGTGTCAAGGTTTTCAATATTGGGATGGTTAACAATTGCAGGATACTGGTCAAGGGATAACCAAATTGCTTCGATAAAAATATTATCCAAAACACTGAATGACGTATTTATTGAATCGTTTTGTTTAGATGAATGGGATATTTTGTCTGTTTCCAATACTAACGTATTATGCAGATCAAAAAACTTTTCAAGCGTTTCAGTTGAAACTGGACCACTCTTTTTGGTATTATTAATTTTATTTACGTGGGTTTCAAAATCTTTTAAACCTTCCAAGATAATTTCCCAATTACTCGGTGTATTATCTTGATGCCACGTGTTGACGTTCACAACCCCCTCCTCTCTTTCCACTTACCTTCTTGTAGAATGCGGACATCTATGCTTTACATTCAGGGTGAAATACAAAAATTTATAACACCTGCTGGTTGGCGCGCTTACGAAGCGAGCCAACTAACGGTGTATCATAATTGAAAATTTACAATAATCACAATTGACAAAAAGCACAAAGCCAGTAAGTTGTAGGTCGGGTAGAGCTTGCGAAACCCGACATGTTGGGTCTAAAACACTGTTTTCATAACTTGCTTGAGTTGCTACTGCGATTTCCTTGTGAAACCCGCCAAGAACTTACACGCGCACTTGGCGTTGATTTGGCAAGGTTTGTCTCGAGACCTTTATATTGTCGGGTTTCGCTTTGCTCTACCCGACCTACGAACTTTAGATTTTATTAGACCAATAACCACTCACTATTAAAGCGTTATAATGTCTAATAATCACAATTGACAAAAAGCACAAAGCCAGCGAACCTTCGTCAATTCGCGATGAGTCCCTTTATAACGGTAGTTCAGAATCACTCTCTTTCTTTTCTTCGGGCTCATCGGTTTTCTCAGGGGTATCTGTTTGTTGTGCTCCAAAGATTAAGGAATCAAATTCATCAGAAGCAGCACTGGAACTTGCAGCGGCAAGAAATTCTTGCTCTTCAGAACGTGAATCAGTGCCAGCGAGTTCTTGTGCAACTGCCGATCTCCCTTTCGCTTTCTCACGAATTTCTCGCATCCGTGTCAATTCCGCTGATGTACCGTCCATACTAATACCTGATAACATATCCGCTATATCTTCTTGCTCGCGTGCTGTAATAAGATCGGCAACTGCTTCAGATTGCTCAGTCTTGATCTTCTCCAGATCACGGTGGAGACCGGTAATCTGAAGTTTATGGGTTTCAATGTCTCCCTGCGCGCGTTCAATATCCTGCTCAAGTTCATCAATGCGGGCGTTTTTCTCCTCCAAAGTGGAGTGGAAATCATTATATGAGGTAACACATCGGACGTAGTCTGGATGCTGTTTTATCTCCTCATCTGGTGTGCCAGCATTTTGGAGGTCAGCGGCTGTGCTTTTTGCCTTAGCGATTGCACCTGCCTTCATCTTTTCAAGTTTGTCAATATCATCTGTAAGCCCTTTCAGTGAATTCTTTTTCTGTTCAACAAGCGCGATGAGTTGCCCAATCGCATTCTTGTAACTTTGGATATTTCCCTGTTTGTCACGAATAATGTCCTCATAAGCACCACGAACCGCTTCAGGATTTTCCATGAGTTTATCAGCCTGTTCGTGTGCACGACCAGTAAGTGTATACCAAATTGCTTTGAAAAAACGGGTGAAGCCGTTTGCCATTAGTAATTCCTCCTATATGAAAATTAAGTTTTATTCAAATTCTATTCTGTTTAAGTATCATCCTTTCTGATACCTGATAACAGATCATCAACCTCTTGTTGTGTGCGTGCGGCAATAAGATCAGCAACCGCTTCAGATTGTTCAGTTTTAATCTTCTCCAGATCACGATGGAGAGTGGTTATCTGAAGTTTATGGGTTTCAATGTCTTCTTGCGCGCGTTCAATATCCTGTTCAAGTTTAGCTACACGAGCATTTTTCTCTTCCAATGTGGTGTGGTAATCATTATAAGAAGTAATATGTCGGACATAGTCTGAATGCTGTTTGATTTCCTCAGCTGATGCACCAGAATCTCGTAGTTCAGCGGCTGTGTTTTTCGACTTTGTGATTGCACCTGCCTTCATCTTTTCAAGTTTGTCAATGTCATCTGTCAGACCCTTCAGAGAATTTTTCTTATTTTCAACAAGTGCGATGAGTTGCCCAATCGCATTCTTGTAACTTTGGATATTTCCCTGCTTCTCACGAATGATGTCTTCATAAGCACCACGTACCGCTTCAGGGCTTTCAATGAGGCTATCGGTCCGTTCATCGTGTTGGATATTTTCTTGCGTGTCGCTTATATCGTCTTCAGAAGGCTCGTATATCGGTTCAGAGCTTTCCTTGAGTCTATCTGCTTGTTCAAGTGCACGACCAATTTGCGTATACCAGACAGCCTTGTATAGACGGATGAAGCCATTTTCCATTGGAATTCCTCCTGATTGCGAGATTAAGTTTCCCTACGAACAAGTTATTGAAGTTTGCTTTCTTCGCAGATTCAACTTATGAAGTGTGCGAAGTTCCTTTAATATCTGTTACATTCCCTTCTTTTTTCGCATGCTTTTGTGCCATTAACGCTTTCAATCTCTTTATCTCTTTCTCACGAATTTCTTGCATCCGTGTCAATTGTTCTGAAGAGTCAACGGGACTAATACCTGATACCGTATCACTGATTTCCTTTGTTCACGTGCAGCGATCATATCAGCAACCGCGTCAGATTACTGTGTCTTGAGCTTATCCAATTCACGATGGAGAGTGGTTATCTGAAGTTTATGGGTTTCAATGTCTTCTTGCGCGCGTTCAATATCCTGTTCAAGTTTAGCTACACGAGCATTTTTCTCTTCCAATGTGGTGTGGTAATCATTATAAGAAGTAATATGTCGGACATAGTCTGAATGCTGTTTGATTTCCTCAGCTGATGCACCAGAATCTCGTAGTTCAGCGGCTGTGTTTTTCGACTTTGTGATTGCACCTGCCTTCATCTTTTCAAGTTTGTCAATGTCATCTGTGAGACCCTTCAGTGAATTTTTCTTGTTTTCTATAAGCGCGATCGACTGCCCGATCACATTTTTGTAACGTTGGATATCTTCCCGTTTAACGCGGATTTTGAAATAACGAGCAATACTGTTTGCCATTGGAAAATCTCCTAAGAGTGAGATAAAATTTGCTACAATTAACAAGTTATTGAAGTTTACCTTCTTCTGTAGGTTCTACTTTCGGGTGTGTCGTTATAGCATGGGTGTCTTCTAATGAATTGCTCGTTTGCCCTATCTCTTTATCAATATTTGGGGTAAATTCTCTTATCTGTTCATCAACTTTCTTCGCAAAAGCAAGGCTTTCGTCAAGTTCCGTGCGAAGTCGTGAGAGTTCTGTCTCATTACTTTCAGGACTAAGCGTCAGCACGCGGGCATAAAGATGTGAAAGTTGAACAATTGTTTGTTGAACATCTGCGATCTGCTGTTCTCTGTGTTCCCGTAAAACTTTTTTGACAGTTGCCAATTGAGAATCTCTTGATTTCTCGTGCATCTTCAACGTGTCTTTCAAACACTGAACAGCTTGTGTAAAGAGTTCGGTCACTTTACCAGTAATTTCTGCACTTACCGTAATAGGGAGGGTCGCCATCCAACCAGCGTCTCGCGCTTCCTCCTGAAAAGATTGATGCAAGGCGCGAAGTTCCTCCAGCATCTGCTCTGTTCTTTTGTCGCCATCCTTTTTTAACTGTTCATGCAACGCGTTCAGTTCTTGTTCCTGTTTCTGTTGTGCTTCATGGAGTATTTCTTCATGAACGCGTTTTGCGATGTCGTCAGTGCCAGTTGTCCACTTTGTAATCAGCGCACCAATAGGAAGACCGATACCGATGACCGCACTTGCGAATAGGTAGAGAATCTTCGGTTCTAAATTAAACACCCATGACGCGAAAACACCAAGCGCACCCGCCGCAAAGGGATAAATGACGTAAGGGTTACTAATTAGATGAAGTAAGAATTTCTCTCGAAACAATTTCCTATCAATCAACGTTTTCCCCAAATAGTATACGTCAGAGTCTGTTAATTGCTACCTTATGATCCATTAAACTTACTAACAATTACAAGTATTATCTATAAACCCTCCCTTAATTTTAACACATCATTCAGGAATTTGTAAAGAGAATTAACAACAAAATCGTATCCGTGTATTTGGCAGCATAAGAAATATATCAGAAGTAAGTGAGATAGGCAACTGATCAGGGTTATTTAGTTTTAGGGTTTTGCACATTTTCGCCAAGAAGTCGCGAGCTGGAGCTCGCTCCTACAGAAGAGGGATATTGCACAAACAACTGAAAATATGGAGAACTATAGTGAACTTTGAAATTATTGGGACACATTTTCTGTAGGCGGTGAATGCCTAAAGACGAATGCGCCAAATCAACGGTATGAATGCCATTTAGGCATTCCCCGTATGGCATTCGCCATGATTCATACCGTTGATTTGGTAGGGACGCAATGTTATAGAAAAAAGTTGTCTTTCCCTCTTTAGTTCCGTAGGAACGGCATAGAAAGATAAACATATCGTCCCTACCAAATCAACGCTATGAATACCTTTATGGCATTCAGC
>JAPPMR010000657.1 GCA_028818995.1 Candidatus Poribacteria bacterium
GTGTGAAGTTGGCAATTGACCATCAGGTTCGGTTTAGCGCACCCTACCAGCATGCACAGCAGATGATTGCCGACGGTGCTATTGGGGACATCTTTCGTATACACGGCATCTGTGGCGGCGGTGACTTGAAGGATAACGCCACGCATACCGTTGACCTTATGCTTTACGTTTACGGCGACCGTCCTGTTAGTTGGGTGATAGGGCAGATTGAACGTATCGGCACACCGACTAAATATGATTTGCACTCCGAGGATTTCGCAATCGGTTACTTCAAGTTTGAAGACAATGTTAGGGGCATCATAGAATCGGGTAACGATACCGCCCCGGGTTATCACCATATCTACTGCTACGGCACAGAAGGCGAAATAGAACTCGCTGCTCCAGGTGGACCAGGCATCCGTTACCGCAACCAAGAGACCGGTGGTGAATGGGCAACACCTGAACTAACTCCTGAAATTACCCCTGTGCGAGACCTCATCGCAGCCATTGAGGAAGACCGAGAACATCGCTCAAGTGGACATTGTGGATATGCTACGCTTGAACTGCTCATGGCAATCTATGAGTCATCTCGGAAACGACAGCGAGTACAACTACCAATGGAGGAGATGGAATCACCATTAACACTAATGATTGAGGATGGGTGGGTATAAGCAAGCAGCGAAATCGTTTGATACTAAAACTGATGAATACCTTTCAGGGCATAACAGATGATTTTTGAAAACTCAAACGTAAAAAGTCAATCAGTACTCATAAAAATCATCTTATTTTGTATCCTGATTACCTCCTTTACTTTGGTGTTGCGAAATCTTGGGCATAGCAAGATTCACTATTGGGACGAAGGTTTCCACGCGATGGTCGCGCGAAATCTAACAAAACATCCGTTAAAGTTCACGTTATACGACCAACCGTGGCTTGGATATGATTATAAAAACTGGGGAGGAAACCACATTTGGCTACATAAACCGCCTGTTGCCATGTGGAAAATCTGTATCTCGCATTTTATTTTTGGTATCAACGCTTTTGCGCTCCGTCTGCCTTCTGCTATCAGTCTTGTGTTGTCCGCATGGTTGACATATAGAATAGCCTCCGATCTTTTTGATAAACGTGCAGGTCTGATTGCAGCGTTTCTTCAAGCGTTTAATCCGTTCCTGTTTGAATCTGTTCACGGTTATCGCTTTTCGGATCACATTGACATCGCACTATTGCTCTGGGTTCAAGTTTCATGTTGGTTTTTGCTTCGCGGAATTCGGAGTGGAAAAAGGAGGAATTATATCTTATCGGGTGTGGCGATGGGGATAGCCTATCTCTCAAAAAGTTATCTGGCACTTATCACTTTTGGGATTGCGTTTGTTGTTTGGTTTGTCGCGTGGTACAAACGGAAAATAGGGGTCTCAATAATTGATTTGATTGTAAGGTGTTTCAAATGGATAAAACGTCGTATCAAACCTAATACTGACAATGTTGTACCTGTTGAGACACAAAAATCGAATCATATTTTGTCCGATACAGAAGACATACGAATTAGACTCAGTGATGTCGGTTTACAACTTCTGGTAGGAATCCTAACTGTTGCACCGTGGGCAATTTATTGCCTAATCAAATATCCTCAAGAATTCTTGTGGGAACACAAACGGGTTATTGATCATCTTAATACGAATGTTGAAAATTGGGCAGCATCGTGGGACAGACCACTATTTGAGTATATGCCGCTGTTCTATCCGTTCTTTTACGCCGCACTCTTTGCTGTTGTGTTATGTCTGCTGGTAGTGATGTTTAAACATTGGCGATTACCTGAATTATTTGTGTTGGCATGGGCTATCGGTGTCATTGTTCCACACGTACTCGCGGAGACGAAAACACCATCGGCAACGATGATCGCTGTGCCACCTTTACTAATTTGTATAGCAGCGGTCATTAGCAGGGCATGGCAACAAAGGGATTGGTTTTACACAGCAATTTGGGGGGCATCAATGTTGTCTATTGTTGGCATTACTGCGATAGCAACCCAAACTAAAGGAAATTTCCAAATTCGAAATATGATTCCAATTGATGGCATAAGAAGTTTTGCTCCTTTCATTCATAAACATTTTTGGATTATTGAGCAGCTCATCGCATTTGGTGTACTACTTACATTTTTCGTTGGTATTTATCTACTCATACATATAATAAATACTAACGTTACGGTGCCATCGCGTTCCGATGCTACTACCCAAACTCAGCGTTCTGAGCAGGGATGGCAAAAATGGATATGGCTTGGAGTTCGCATAGTAGCACTCGTAATTGCTATATTTTGCGCGGGACGTTATGTTCACAAAGCATACAGAGTCACTGAACGAAATGCACAAATTCCACTATATGTAGAAAGCGGTGAACGTATCCAACGTGAGTTGCCTGAAAATGTCTGCTTTTTTCTTGACGATGAACGCACAGGTGCACACTTTGATCTGATGTATTACGCTGATAGATCAACATATCAGATTAATAACGTTCACGCGAAATCACCGCGCAATGTGGCACGACAAGCAAGGGAAGCAAGGGAAGCAGGGGCAATCCCTTATCTTTTCTCAGTCAAAGAAACTGAATACAGTTACCCGCTGCTTATGGAGGGTGAGGTAGATGTAGGTAACGATAAGAAACAAAGGTACCGCATTTATGAAATCACGGAGACACAGTGACTAAATTTACTGAAGGACAACCCTATTGTTATGATATAATACACACATGAGAATTATATCACGCCGCACTTTGAAGGAATTTTGGGCGAAACATTCTGATGCTGAACGGCCTCTTCAAGCATGGTATGCTAATGTGAAACGCGAAAATTGGAAAACACCATCCGATGTGAAGGTTACTTATCGTAATGCCAGTTTTGTTGAAAACAATCGTGTAGTATTTAACATTAAGGGCAATACTTACCGTTTGGTAGTAGCGATAAATTATCAGTACGGTATTATTTACATTCGATTTATTGGGACGCACCAAGAATATGATAGAATCAATGCCGCTACGGTATAAGGTGATAATTATGGAAGTCAAACCAATCAAAACTGAAGCAGATTATAACGATGCCCTAAAAAATATAGAACAACTTTGGGACGCGAGTTACGGTTCACCAGAAGGTGATAAATTAGATATTCTTGTGACATTGGTGGATGCTTATGAAAATGAACATTATCCGATTCCACCACCAGATCCTATTGATGCAATTCTTCACTATATGGAAAGTCAAGATCTCTCTGAACAAGACCTTGAACCTTATATCGGTTCACGTTCAGGTGTATCAGAAATCTTGAATAGACAACGCACTCTGTCTTTGGACATGATTCAAAAATTACACAAAGGTCTTGGAATTTCGGCGGATATTTTGATTCAACCTTATCCATTGCAAGCCGCGTCATGAATTCCAAACCATTTTTTCAGCGGAAGTGATTTATCATCAACTCCGCAATATGGAGGTAAAAAATATGAAATTACTGCGATATAGTCTTTTATTTCTGGTCTTAGCATTCACTGCACTGTCAGTAAATGCAGGCGTAGAGTGGAAAGCACTTGATGTTGGAAACTTATCGTCTGCTATATTCAACACCGCAGTTGTCGGTTATCCGAGCAATCCAACTCAAAATCCTTCAGGATGGTGGCCCGCAGGCACAAACGATTCCTACATCTATGAGGGAGATATTTGGATTGGTGCTAAAAAGAATGGCGAAGTCGGCGTTGCTGAAGCAGACGGTAGACAAAGTGAAATTTGGCCAATACCAATTGAAGATCCAGATACTGGTGCTTTAGTTGACATCCTTTCCAAAAAACCCGGTGTAACGACAAAAGGCACACCAACAAACCAAGCGATTAGGTTCAAATGTTCCGATACCAATGAAGAAGTAAATAAAGGGGTAATTCTCGGTTTAGAAATTGAAGTCAACGGATTTCAGTGGAGTTATGCCCCCCTCTACGACTTCTTTATCCTTGAATATAACGTCAAAAACGTTGGGGAAGACACACTTGAAGATGTGTTTATGGCGTTTCGGTATGACGTGGATGTTTCCAGTAACGAAACAGGTACGGCGAGCTACTCAGCGGATGACTTTGTCGCTTTAGATCAAACACCAGATGGACTTAATCCCGATGATCATCCGAACCGTTATCTCTCTTATGGATTTTCCAATGCATCTGCACCAGGATACATCGGTTTACGCGTATTGGATGCCTATATGGGAGACGACTCAGAGGATGATGCGGCAAAGCTGCCTTTTACCGCACACAAACGGATTACCATAGATACAGACCCAACAACCGATGCGGAGATGTACGCACTCATCAGCACCCCTGGCGTTGAACCACTTCCAGCAAACTACGATGATCAACGTTTTATCCAATCCTATGGTCCAATTGAAACGCTTGCACCTGGCGAGACATTCAATGTGATTATCGCAGTGGCTATCGGTGAAGGGTTGGCTGGTTTGCAAGCAGCTTCTGACTGGGCACAAAAGTTGTATGATGACGAATATGTCGCCCCAGCACCACCGCCTTCGCCGCTCGTAACGGCGTATCCCGCAGATGGACAGGTGTCGCTTTTATGGGAAAGTGCTGGACGATGGGTTGATAATGGCGTTAACAAAAGTATTGAAGAGTATGTTGACATAACTGACCCAGAGAAAATCTTTGAGGGCTACAGAGTTTATAGACGGGATACCGCTTACGATGAAAACACTGGCAATCCTGTTGAAGACTGGGAATTGTTGATGGAGTTTGACAAACCGAGTGCTACCGGTAATTTCTTCACGGTCTCGCACGTCGGCAAGCAGTCTGATGCTACAATTGAAAGCATGGGTGATGAACCTTTCTTTGCTGATTTCTTCAAGAGTGCAACCTATGCTATCAAATTCAATTCCAGCACAAGTTTTGAGGTGATAAACACAACCTTATGGGAAGTTATGGCATATAATGCCGAATTCCCAGCAGATGGCGGTGGGTATGTTGTTGTGAAGGACCCTGCTACAGGTGAACCGTATCCGGATGGGACGTACCGTTCTGGTGAACAAATCTATTTCGGTGGACTCTACGTGAAAATCACCGATGGCCCCTCAGGTCCACCGGTCGCAGGGGATATTTTTCGTGTTGTTTCCACACCATCGCAAGCACTCGGTGAAGATGTCGGTATCAAGAATTTCTTTTCTGACACGGGATTAACAAACGGTCTGCAATATACCTATGCTGTTACCTCTTACGATACAGGTAATCCAAAGAAAGGATTGCCTGCGATGGAGAGTAGTCAGATTGAAACAATGGTTCATGTTGTGCCACGCGCGCAACCTGCGGGATATAGACAGCCGACTGTTGAGTTGGATCCAAGCGGAAAAGTAGCCGTTACCGTTGAACCGATGGTGTTAGCACCAGATAAGGTTACGGGACATCAATATAAGGTTGTCTGGTACGGTGCCAAACAAACTGACCCTGGCGCATATATTACAGGTCCCGGATATCAACCCCCAGCTTATGAGATAGTTGACACTACAACAAACCAGACGGTAGTAGAGAAACAAACATTTGGCTGGTATGATCCAGAACATCAAGAGGCTGTTGAAGTCCTCACCCCAATGTTTGATGGCGTTATCTTGAAACTAACAGGGACTGATGTGTCTTACGGAAGTCCAGATGAAAACACAATTGAGGAAGTTAAACTCACAGCAGGGACTGTAACAGACTGGTCGGTAAATAGGCAGTCCCCCGGCTTTGGTGAGAATACATGGCCCAACGTCTGGTGGACAACATATTACCGTCCGCATACCTACTCTATCACGTTTACTGATGATACACACGTCAAAGTGGTAGACGAAGATACGGGTGAAGAAATCAAATTCAACGACCAACGTGCTGATGGATATGCTATTCTTACAGATGCCGGTTGGAGTGATGAATATAACCCAGAGGGGACGCCAGGTTTCTTCCGCATTTTTATCCGCGGTGCTTACGTCTATATTTTTGATCCAAAAGGTGAGATTTCGGCTGGTGATGTATTCACTGTTAAGATGGGAGGCGTTGCTGCGCCACAAGACGGAGACGAACTGCTGTTGAAAACACAGGGCGAGTCGCTTGATGCTGAGGACATCAAAGACGATCTGAGTAAAATTCGCGTCGTGCCAAATCCATACTTTGTCACAAACAGAGCGGTAACCTCAGAAGGAACGGATAAGGTCTTTTTCACACACCTGCCACCACGATGCACAATACGTATCTATACGTTGGTAGGTGAATTGGTGCGTGAAATCAAACATGAAAGTTCCACTCCCTTCAACCCTGATGAACGGTTAGCACAGGGAGACAAGGGCGGCACAGCGGAGTTTGATCTGCTCAACCGCTACAATCAGGCGCTTGCAAGTGGCGTTTATATCTTCCATGTTGAAGCACAAGATGAAAAGAATGATGTTATCGGAAATAAGATTGGGCGTTTTGCCATCATACGATAAAGGCACTCACGTTTTAGGAGAAACACATGCACAATACTATTTTTTTTCAGGATTATTGTACAACAAAGATAAGAAAGACGGACACACCGCGCCGTTATATTTCCTTTCTTTTAATCTTGCTATTAGCGACTACTATGCTTTCATTGACAGTCCCCGGTTATGCAACCACGAATGTGGGTACTGCAGGGGCACAATTTCTTAAAATTGGACCAGGTGCACGAGTGGATAGTTTAGGCGGGGCATTCGGTGCAATCGCTAACGATGTTACCACCATCTATTGGAATCCAGCAGGGTTAAGCCAACTTGAAAAGACAAGTTTCTCAGATACGCACACGATATGGTTTGCGGATGTCCGATACAACTATCTCGCGTTTGCTACACCGATAGAAAAGGTCGGAACGTTAGGTGCAAGCGTCACATTTCTTAACGTTCCCGACACAGAAATCACTACCCTGGCGAAACCTGACGGTACAGGACTTTGGTATTCAGCATGGGATACTGCGGTGTCGTTAGCGTATTCAAGGGAACTCTATCAAAAAGAATCTGGCGCGAATCTGTCCTTTGGTATCAATGCAAAATATATCCACCAGCAGATCCATCGGGAAAGTGCAAGGGGCGTGGCTATAGACATCGGCACTTTATACCACACAGGTTGGCGGAGTTTACGCATTGGTATGTCTTTCTCAAACTTCGGTCCTGAAATGAGTTTCGGTGGTCCCGACCTTAAGACTGGCGTTGAAGAAGCAGGCGATGAACGAACCGCGGATTATCACCCCTACCCAGATACGACAAATCCAACACGAAAAGCGGAGTTGGACACTATTGAGTATCCATTGCCATCCAATTTCCGACTCGGTGTCGCCTACGACTTAGTTGATAATGACAGCAATCTTCTTACGATTGCGCTTGATGGTAACCATCCAAATGACAACAGCGAACGCTTGAATCTCGGTTTAGAATACTGGTACAGAAGGATGGCGGCGATTCGTGCGGGTTACAAATTCCGATTAGGGCCCGATCGGAGTGATGATGAAGAAGGACTTACGCTCGGTTTAGGCATACATCTAAAATTTCATCAAACGACGCTTTCATTTGACTACGCTTTTGCGAACTTCAGATATCTGCAGGATGCACATCGTGTCAGTGTGGGGCTAAAGTTTTAAGTGTGTGTTGGCGAAAATGAAATTACCATATATCGCCAAAATATGGTATAGTTCAACAATTCAGTAGATAAGTGAAGCATACCATCACCTATCTGGAATGGAGAGAATCAATGGCAAATGAACGTCTGACGATTGAAGAAATGGAGCAGAAATATCCTGATGAATGGCTGCTTATTGTTGATTATGAACTCAGCGAAAATACCGAACTACTATCAGGGAGACTCGTAGCGCATAGTAAATCTCGTAAGGAGATACGCGATATTTCAATGAACTACACAGGACGAATAGCGGTGCATTCTACACGCAAGACCCCAGAGAGTGTAGGGTACCTCTTATAATGGCAGAATATTATTTGATAGTACACGCCACCTAATTGTCCTTAGTCTTGAAGTCGGTGGTATAAATACTGATAATGTCCAAACTTTTTCTGTTGCTTTGGATACGGGTGCTTCAATTACAACTATTCCACCACAAGTTGCCACAGATTTAGGATACGATCTTTCAAATCCAAAGCAAGAGGTTAATATTCTCGCAAGCAACGGAGTTTTTACTGCGAAAATCATTAGCGTGAGCAAATTAACCGCAATAGGTGAAACTGTTGAAAATATTGATGTTTTATGTCATGATTTGCCTGAAGATTCAATAGTTGAAGGACTGTTAGGCTTAAATTTTTTACAACATTTTGATATCAATATCTCGTTTTCAACAGGGACTATCGAAATTTACCCTAAGTAATTTGCTTCTGAAAACATCAAACATGACAAACAAACCTAACATCGTTTATCTCCTTGCAGATCAAATCCGTGCCTGTTCTCTACCAGTATACGGGGACACCCAGATTGAAACACCACACATTGACCGACTTGCCCAAGAAGGCACTGTTTTCTCCAACGCAATTGCCACTGCACCTGTCTGCACGCCCTACCGCTCTATGCTACTCACCGGACGACACCCGCAGACAACCGGTCATCTTATCAATTTCGTCAAAACAAGGCACGATGAAATCGGACTCGGTGATGTTTTCAACCGAAACGGTTATCAGACAGCGTGGGTTGGCAAGTGGCATCTCCATACCGGTTCGTTCCCAGAAATCGGTGGCCGCGATTACGTTCCCGAAGGACGCGACCGACTCGGATTCCAACACTGGCGCGGTTACAATTTTCATACTGACTATTTCAACGGCACTGTAAACCTTGACGATTGGCGAAACGAAAGATGGGAGGGGTACGAAACTGCTGCACTCAACCGATACGCTTTTCAGTTTATGGATGCCGTGGACGATGGGATGCCATTTTGCTTGTTTATCTCTCCCCATCAAGCACACTCCACACCTTACGACTTTGCGCCGCAGAAATACTATGATAGACTTCCCACCGAACTCCAACTGCCCGAAAACGTTCCCGATTCGGTTAGAGAACAATCGCTGAAAATATACCGACACTACCTCGCTATGACGTTAGCCGTGGACGATATGCTCGGCGAATTGATGGCATACTTGGAAAGAACAGGACGCGTGGAAAACACATTGCTCATTTTCGGTTCAGACCACGGCACGCAGGGCGGCGCACAAGGTATCAATTTCTGGGCAAAGCGAAAACCTTACGAGGAATCCATTAAAGTACCACTCATCATGCGGCTGCCCGGTGTCTTTGACGGTAATCGCAACTGCGACACGCTCACATCCCCGGTAGACCTATTCCCCTCGCTCTGCGGTTTATGTGGAATTCAACCTCCCCGAACAGTAGAAGGCTACGATCTGTCCGCATCTTGGCGTGGCGAAACAGACGCCTTTGAACAGGATGCTGTGCTGACGATGAACTTCGGCGCAACCTACGATTACCTTGTTGACGGTGATGAATGGCGCGGTGTCCGCACAAAAACCCACAGTTACGCGCGGTGGCTTGACGGTAAACGGATGCTATATGACATAGAAGCAGACCCACTGCAGATGAACAACCTGATTGACAATCCCAACGCAAAACCTTTAGCAGATGAAATGGAAAATACGCTCCTAAACCTGATGGACGCTCGAAACGATAAACTCCAACCTGCCACAAGTTACACGGATTGGTATGACGCACAACGCCGCATTGTCCGAAACGCCCACGGTCCCCTTGGTGACCCCGAAGACGAACCTGATTGGTCTTTACTGAAATAATTGAAAATAACCTTAAAAATAAGGTATAATGCTATCAACTTTAGTGGGTATGTGCTTGAAGGAAAAGTAAAATTGACAAATCAACACCCATTGGACAAATCCACATGTTGTTTTAGAATATTTCAGACAAATTATATGGAGGGAATACCTTGACACTCACCAAGTTGAACGAAAACACGGCAGCCCAGAAAAAAATACGTTCTGCCCCGACAGTCGTCTATCCCTCTTCAGACGGTGAACCCATGGCAGAAACAGAAAGACATCGGAAGGCATTGGTAGACCTCGTGGATATGGTGGATAGACATTTTCAAGACGTACCGGACGTGCATGTGTCTGGAAATTTGCTTCTCTACTATGAAGAGGGCGATCCTCATAAAGTTATTTCTCCAGATGTGTTCATGGTACGCGGTGTCTCAAAAAAAG
>JAPPMR010000120.1 GCA_028818995.1 Candidatus Poribacteria bacterium
AGACCCAACACGGCGGATGAGCAACTTTCTAAAGCAGGTTCGCGATGTAGGTTTCGACGGTGTCAATAATTTTCCCACCGTCGGCGTGATTGACGGCACTTTTCGGGTAACGCTTGAAGAAACTGGAATGGGTTTCTACAAAGAAGTAGAAATGATACATATTGCACACGAGATGGACCTATTCACTATTGTCTATGTCTTTAACCCCGAAGAATCTGAGAATATGGCTTATGCAGGTGCGGATGTTATTATAGCACACATGAACACAACGATTGGTGGCACTATCGGTGCGGAAACTGCTTTCACACTTGAAGATGCAGCTGTGCGTGTACAGGAAATATGTGATGCAGCAAAGGCACAGAATCCTGATGTGATCTGTTTGTCACACGGTGGTCCCATCGCAAAGGCACCTGATGCAGCGTATATCAATGAGAATACTGATACTGTTGGTTTTGTTGGGGCATCCAGCATTGAACGGTTTGCTTGTGAGGAGAGTATTCCGAGAGTTACAGCTTCGTTTAAGGAATAAAAAAGAGATGTCCTGTCCCCGCACTTTGTCTGAATCGCAGAAAGCACAGAGGACGCAGAGAACACGGAAAGAAGAGGTTTTTTGCTAACATCTCCGAATTTTGGGAAAGTAACCATGAATTGCACAAAAGCACTTTCCGCGTCTTCCGTGTTTTCTGTGAACATCCGCGATTCTGACAAAATAACTATACAGAGAAAATAATGTCCAATAAGGAAAATGAATTTCAAATTCTAAATGCAGATGATGCCGAATTGATGCGTATCAGCCAAGAAGGCACTTTATCGCTAAACCTATATTTAGAGCCTGACAAAGTGCCATCTCTAAACAAAAAAACTTGAGAAAACAAGCAAGAAGTCGTATAATAAAAAAAGGAAACGCCAGCACGGGCCGGGCACAAAGAAGATGCCATTATGTTAGACATCAACGATCTACTTGAGGCTTTAAAAACACGTGTAGAACAGTTTCCGGACCGAAGCGCGAAATGGTTATTAGAAAACACAGAGAACCTCCGCGGGCTACTTGAAATCATCGCCAGCGACATCGTGGAGTGCCTTGATTTTAGCAAGGTAGAGATCAAGAGGACCACTTTTATCCCTGACAACCTGCGGGAACAAGAGTCTGACTTGGTTTATCTTTTACCCTTCCGAGACAAGGATAACACCGGGGCAGCATCGGAGGTGCTGGTCTATATTCTCCTGGAACATCAATCCACAGTGGATCGGACGATGGGGTTCCGTCTGCTGTTTTATATGTGTCAGATATGGGACAGCCAACGCCGGGAGTTCATGGCGAAAAACTTACCGAAGCGTGAGTGGCGATTTCAACCGATCATCCCGATCATCTTTTATACCGGTGATCAAAAATGGGAGACGTTTCCTTCGCTGGAGACGCTGATGGACTTGCCGGAAGCACTCAACCGCTTTGTCCCGAAATTTGATACGCTTTTGCTTGATGTCAAGCGCGCGGCTGATGAGACGCTGCTGCAGTCCAATCATCCATTTGGTTGGTTACTAACGGTGCTGAAACAGGAAACCGCTGAGACAGAAGCGTTTATTGCGGCGCTGCTGCGTCTCGGTGATTATCTGCGTAGTCTCCCCGAGGCGGAGCGTTCGTCGTGGCAACAGACAATTTACTATCTTCACCTACTTATTTTCTACCGTCGTCCGATTGTTGAACGGTCGGTGTTAGATCAAATAGTTTCTGAGAACCATCCGTTTTTGGACATCTCAGAGAAGGAGAAACAGCTCATGCAGAGCATGGCAGAACATTACTTACAACAAGGAATTGAACAAGGAATTGAACAAGGCGAAACACAAACCAAACGCGAAGATATCCTCAAACTTTTACAGCTCCGATTTCACAATGTGCCAGAACCGCTTGCTGAAACGATTCGCAGCCTTGATGACCGCAACTGGCTTGAGACGCTCTTTGAGAAAGCCGCCACTACCCAAACGCTTGAGGAACTTCGGACAGAAGTTGACGCACTCGCCGAAGATGAAAACCATAACGAACACGCAAAATAAAACAGAGACAAAAACGACACGCTGATTTATCACGCAGCGAAATCTTTCTTTGGCAGGTCTCAGTCTATCCTTGCATTTTAGCTTATCTTCTGGACGTGTCCAACAATATAGGTTGGCTGTGATTAAACTTTGGAAAAAGCGGAGAAAATAATGTCCAATAAGGTAAATGAATTTCAGATTCTAAATGCAGATGATGCTGAATTAATGCGTATTAGTCAAGAAGGCACTTTGTCTCTAAACTTAAACGAGATGCAGACAATTCAGTCCCATTTTGCGAAACTCCAACGCAATCCAACCGATGTAGAACTTGAGACTATCGCACAAACATGGTCGGAGCATTGTGTTCACAAAACCTTTAAAAGCATTATTCTCTACTCTGAAGAGGGCAAGGAAACGGAACAGATTGATGGCTTATTTCCGACCTACATTCAACGCGCAACAGAGGTAATAGACAAACCTTGGTGTGTCTCCGTCTTTTCAGATAATGCAGGCATCATTGAATTTGATGAGACATTCAATCTCGTTTTTAAAGTAGAAACGCACAACCATCCGTCTGCAATTGAACCTTATGGCGGAGCGGGTACCGGTATCGGTGGCGTAATCAGAGACTCTCTCGGCACAGGACTCGGCGCCAAACCGATTCTAAATACAGATGTCTTCTGCTTTGGATTGCCGGACACACCTTATGAGAAATTACCGAAAGGCACACTCCACCCCAAACGCGTATTCAAAGGCGTTGTCGCTGGCGTTCGTGATTATGGAAACCGCATGGGGATTCCTACCGCTAACGGTGCTATCCTTTTTGACACACGCTATACTGCAAATCCACTCGTCTTTTGTGGAAACGTCGGACTAATACCGATAGATAGATGCGATAAATCTGTTGAACCCGGTGATTTAATTGTTGCTGTTGGCGGGCGGACAGGACGCGATGGAATTCACGGTGCTACCTTCTCCTCTGCAGAATTAGATGATACCTCTGAAAGCCTTGGCAGCGTTGTTCAGATCGGCAATCCGATTATGGAAAAGAAAATTGTTGATGCACTTTTACAGGCACGCGACCAAAACCTGTACCGTTCCATAACAGATTGCGGCGCAGGAGGTTTCTCCTCTGCCGTCGGTGAAATGGGTGAAGATACAGGCGCAGAGGTTCATCTGGAACGTGTCCCACTGAAATATGAAGGATTAGCACCGTGGGAAATCTGGTTATCGGAAGCACAAGAACGGATGGTAATCGCTGTTCCACCCGAAAATCTGGATGAACTGATGGAAATCTGTGAGGCAGAAATGGTTGAGGCGACAGTGCTTGGTAATTTCACAGATACGCACAGATTGCAGGTTTTCTATGACGGCGCAATAGTTGCAGATTTAGATATGAAATTTCTGCACAAGGGGTTGCCGCAACATATCAAAAAAGCAACTTGGCAACCACCACAACACCAAGAAATGCCATCGCGAGACAGCCAAACCGAAAACTACGCCGAAGACTTGTGTCGCCTCCTTGCCAGTCCAAACATAGCCAGCAAAGAATCTGTCATCCGCCAGTATGACCATGAGGTGCAAGGAGGGGTTGTTATCAAGCCTCTCGTTGGTATAGCAAATGACGGACCAAGCGATGCATGCGTCACCACACCAGTTATAGGTAGTGAGAAAGCAGTTATTGTTGCAAACGGCATCAATCCAAAATATAGCGATGTTGATGCGTATATCAGCGCTGCATCGGCAATTGATGAGGCACTCCGAAATATAGTTGCTGTCGGAGGAACACTTGAAAAAACGGCACTATTAGACAATTTCTGTTGGGGAAATCCCGATAAACCTGATCGACTTGGCGCGTTAGTCCGTGCTGCAAAGGCATGTTACGACATTGCTACTGCTTACGGCACACCCTTCATCTCTGGGAAAGATAGCCTTTACAACGAATACCGCGATACGACAACAGGCGAGCAACGCGCAATTCCTTCAACGCTGCTCATATCTGCAATATGCGTGATGCCCAACATTCGCAACGCAGTTACAATGGATGTAAAATCCCCTGGTAACCTCATCTATGTCGTTGGCAACACCTACGCTGAATTGGGAGGGTCTCACTACTTCGGTATCCACAATTTCATTGGTAACACTGCTCCAGTTGTCCGTCCAGATGAAGGTAAGTTAACGATGGAAAAACTTAGTACTGCTATCAATAGTGGTTTGGTGCGTTCCTGCCATGATTGTTCTGAAGGTGGTATCGGTGTAGCAGCAGCGGAGATGGCATTTTCAGGTGGATATGGCATGTCACTTAATATCAGCAAAGTTCCTACTGGAGAAGAAATTGCTTCCGACGATTTTCTCCTATTTTCTGAGTCGAATAGTCGTTTTCTTGTTGAAATTGAACCGAAACACCAAGATTCTTTTCAAAACCACATGGCTGGCGTGCCGATAGGTTGCCTCGCTGCTGTTACAGAAACACCGAAATTTATTGTCAACGGATTGACAGGCAAATACGTTATAGAAACTACTATTGATACGTTAAAATCCGCGTGGCAAACACCATTGCATTCGTAACTTTTTAACGATCCATGTGTTTTACTTATTAAGATTGCACAAACTGGAAAGTTTATGCTACAGGGAGATAATTGTGAAACCGAAGGTACTGATCTTACGGACAGCTGGGACAAACTGCGATGCTGAAACGAATGTAGCGTTTCAACTCGCTGGAGCGGAAACCGATTTAGTCCACATTCAAAACCTCATATCTGGCAAAACAAACCTATCCGATTATCAGATTCTTGCTATTCCCGGCGGATTCTCTTATGGCGATGATATTGCAGCAGGGATATTGCTTGCTGTAGAGATGAAACATAAACTGAGAAAGACTCTTGATCAGTTTGTCGTTGACGATAAACTGATCATTGGAATATGCAATGGGTTTCAAGTGCTTGTGCGGACAGGATTGTTGCCAGGAACAGAAAACGGCAGTCCTGAAATCATGCAGCGTGCAACTTTAGCAATGAACACATCTGCAAAATTTGAGTGTCGGTGGGTTGAATTGGACACACAACTGAGTCCTTGTATCTTTACGAAAGGTATCAAACCACATCTTTATCTTCCTGTTGCACATGCTGAAGGTAAGTTTACTGCGCCACCCGATGTTTTAGAAGTATTGGAATCAAACAGCGAGATTGTGTTTCGATATGGAAGGACATCGCAATCACCTTCATACAAAACTGAGTACCCACACAACCCCAACGGTTCTGATGCAGATATTGCTGGCATTTGTGACCTAACAGGAAGAATTTTCGGCTTGATGCCGCATCCTGAACGGTTCCTAACGAAGTACAATCATCCCCGTTGGACACGAGAAAACTTGCCTGAAGAAGGTGATGGCCTCGCAATTTTCAAAAACGCTGTTAACTACGCGAAAGCGAATTTTTCATGAATAATAAATTATCGCGGCGGTTACTCCCTTTCTATATGAAATTACCTGTCTTTTGGGCATTTATCATCGTTACATTTTTCGGTCAAGTCCTATGGGTCGCAACAATCTCTAAATTTCCGTGGATTGATCTGCGCTGGTCAAGTTTCGGATACGCTTTCGGCATTGTGCTTGGATTTATGCAAGGCAAGTGGACATCACGACTGTGGGAGAAGTCTTATCTACAGGTTTTAAGACGGGAGATAGTTTTCTGGCAAGCAAAAGGTGCGAAAAGTTTGACATATTTTACCTGTTTTGCCCTTGGCTTACCAGCCGCAGGGATTATTTTAATCAGATCCATGGCGCAGTTAGCGGGGATTCAATCTTACGTTTTTGGTTTCGTGGGTGGCATGAATGTTGCCTTGCTGTTGTGGGTGCGGCGTATTCCTAAGTGAATTTAAATCGGATTTACGCAACATTATAAATCGCATATTATATTGATGATAAACTCTTATGAGCGAGTCAAGCACTATCTTGGATGGAAGACGATTTTCTTGACTTTTTTGAAAAACGTGCTATGATAGCATCAAAAATTGATATGTTTGAAAAAAGTTGTCAACGCTACAATTTTAATATACACACTAACAATAACCTAATGGGAGTGTTCCAATGTTTTACCGAATCACCTTTTTGATAGTATTTTTCAGTTTTGCAGTTTTTACGGTAGGATGTCATATTTTGCTTACAGAACAAGAATGGAGCGAAAACTACGCGTTGATGGAAGGTGTCAATTCATCCAGTCCACAAATGATTGATGGAGATATCAACACTGTCGGTGAGACAGAGACTATTGGACAACGTTACATGTATGGATCAAGTTGGGGATCCGCTGTTTCAATCAAGCTACCCCAAAAAAAGAACATCAGAAGAATCGTTATCCATACAGAGAATATCAAAAAGCTTAACATTTACGCAGATAAAGGTGGTAGCGCTCTTTCTGAAACTGACTGGCAATTAATAAAAGAGATAAAATCTGTCAAAGCATACCCTATTGTGATTCCTGTCTTATACGCTTTTCCAACAGATCATATTCGAATTGTAGTTACAGACTTAACTGATGAAGGCGCCAGCAGACGAAAAGAAAGGGCGGAGTTTTACCGAGGTACTGCACCGATGGAAAGAGGAATGTACGGTTTTGCGGGTGGCAGGAGATTTTATTCCAATTACCAAGCCAGAATCAGCGAAATTGAAATTTACGGTTACAAAACTGCTGAAGAAACGGCGGCTGCAAAATCTGATACACAACGTGAAGATGAACTTAATACGATATTGGAATAGGATAAAACATTTTTGACATTGATTGACAATTCAATTTAAACGATGCAGAGTAGAACCATGAAGTACTTTGCCTACGGATCAAATCTCAATATCAGACACATGCAGTGGCGATGTCAAAACGCCGTGCCTCTCGGTGCATATACGCTTCAGGGCTACCAACTCATTTTTCGGTACTACGCTGATTTGATACCCGCTCAAGACAACTCCGTTAAGGGTGGACTCTGGGAAATATCAGAAGAGGATGAGAGGTTGCTTGACAGATATGAAGGCTACCCATCTTTATATGAAAAATACTATGATGGCGACATCATGTTTTACCGCATGCTCGATGATGCACGGGACATAGAATTGCCAGGACTCGGTTATCTTGAAGGGATGTTGGAGGGGATGGAAAACTTCGGACTCTCTCCACTTGAAGATTTGAACAACAATCTTGGGGAACCACCGACCCAAGGACTTATCAAAGAAGGAGACTTACTCCAACATGCAATGCGTCTTATTTCTGACGCGATGGGTATAAAACTCTTAGACGAAGATTCGATCACTGTTTGACTCTCAATCAAATTCTCGGTTATAGAATATTTTTTAAGCAGAAAGCCGCTGCTGATTAAGCAACGGCTTAGTTGTTACTTGTAAATTACATTTACTTAGAGGATAGTCAATTCATCATCATCTCCACTTTCCTGCAACACTGTATCTAATTCAGTTGCGACAGCACCGAACGCTGCAGATTGTGGTGACTCAGGATGTCCAGCAACAATCGGCACGCCGAGATCTCCTGCCGTGCAAACCTCAGCATCAAGCGGAATCTCTCCCAAAAAAGCGACACCGAACCGTTCACTCGTGTTTTTTCCACCATCTGCTCTGAAAATCTCTGTCTTTTCATTACAGTGCGGACAGAGAAAATAACTCATATTTTCTATAATTCCCAAGATCGGTACGCCGAGACGTTCAAACATGGCAACCCCACGTCGCACATCTGCCAAAGCAACATCCTGCGGTGTTGTCACTATAACTGCCCCTGTGAGTGGGATTGCTTGCGTTAAAGTAAGCGCAACATCTCCAGTCCCGGGAGGTAGATCAATGATGAGGTAATCCAGTTCACCCCAATCCACATCGCTCAGAAATTGGCGGATAGCACTGTGGAGCATCGGCCCGCGCCAGATCATCGCTTGTTCTTCAGGCACCATAAACCCAATTGACATCAATTTAATATCATGTCGCACAAGAGGGATGAGTTTTCGCTCTGGACTTGTCTTTGGATTCTCCTGAATACCCATCATTGTGGGGATGCTCGGTCCGTAAGCATCAGCATCCATCAATCCGACTGCGGCACCGGTCTTTGCAAGTGAAATCGCCAAATTCGTAGCAACGGTAGACTTTCCGACACCCCCTTTTCCACTTGCGATGGCAATTTTATACTTTATATTTGGCAGTGTTATGTTCTGTTGCGGCGTTTGAGTTTGTTGCTGCGGGTTAGGTTGTTGCACACGTTTACCAGAAATCTCAGACCCGCTGATAACCTGTAATTCTGGATGTGGTTTTGCCGTCGGATCAGTTTTTTCCGTATTTTTTTCGCCTTTTTTAAAAAATTTCAATACCTTTCTCCTTCTCCAAAATCTCTTTACATAATAATGCCACAAAAAACTTCAATTTGCCAATCTTTTTCGGATCTGTTGATTTGTTAGTGCTTTAACGTTCATTATTCGCTGGGTGTGTAAAGTTTTGGTTACTTGTCTGAACAAGGATTTTCAGAATTTTTCTCATCGAATCTTATTTTAAAAGATAACACCAATGCACATCAAAAAAACTTGATATGGTAATCCTGAAAATCTGGAAATCCTGCAAATCCTAGTTCAGACAAGGGACAAAACTTAAAAAAGGACCTAATTCTACAAAACATTAGTATAACCTAAGTTGCCACCTATTATTTATTGGAGGGGTTTCTAACAAGAGTATTCTAAAGTAGGTGGCAACTTAGGTTAGTATAGTAAAAGTAGAAATTAATAGGACATTTTTTTGTTTTATGATATCCTATTCACTCGTTTCTGCTTCCGCAGCTAACTTTTCTGCTTCCGCAGTTAACTGTCTGATCTTTTTGAATTCTTTTTGTACAGCCTGCCTTGTCCGTTCATCAGTGTTGTGGCGATTCATCCTATCTTCAAGTACTCCAATTGATGTTTCAAAATCATTTATAATGGGGTTTCCCGGCTCACCCAGATAATCTAGTGCAGCTCTATACGCAGCTGACTGTTTGACCTTTATTATCTCGTATGGTATACCTTCCTTTTTCGATTCCTCAGTGGTGTGATTCATCAACTTTTCAAATGCTTCAATTGATTTGTCAAAATCACCTATAGAAAACCTAACACCCATATCTGAATACGTAGCACCCAGATAATATAGTGCATTTTCAAAGGTGTCATTGCTATCCGGGTACTTTTCAATGACAGTTTGTAAGTACTTAACAGCATTTTTCCCATATTTTTCAGCGTTTGAGAGATTACTCTGAATCTTACTTGCGTAAGTGGCTCCGATTTCCAAGTGTAGATTAGGAAGTAAACCCGTCGTATTTTCGGGGTCTTTATCTAAGACCTTTTGACTATATGGAAGTGCCTTCTCAATCTGTCCTTGCTCCAGATACGTCACTGCAAATTCGTAATTTAATTTCACATCGTCAGGCATCATTTCACTTATTTTGAGTGCCTTCTCCATTTCATTCTTACTGAGATAGAAGATACCGAATTCTCGGTTTAGATCCATATCATCAGGTATCACTTCACGAATCGGTTCTGCTTTCTCAATTTGGTGTCGTTGGACATAGAGAATTGCGATTTCACGGTTCAACTTAACATCATCAGGCATCTTCTTCAATTTTGCTAATTTCTCCTGAAATGCCTTCTCTTTTTTCAACGTCTCTTGCATCACAGGTAAGAATTTCTCAGGTGGTGCGTAACCACTATGGTGTTTCGTAATGAGACCACCATCCGGACTTACAAAAAGGATAGTGGGATAATAACTAACGCCGAACTTGTTGTTTGTTTCTGCGTTGGTGGGTTGTTCTTTAATGTTTGGATTAACTTTGACTGTAATGAACTTATCAGAAAGGGTGATAACATCCGCGTTGGTATAGGTGTCGGCATCCAGCCGCTTACACCAGTATCACGAGTCTGTATAGAAGTCCATCATAACCGGTTTACCGGTTTCAGCAGATTGTTTCATTGCCTCTTCAATAGACGTTCCCCATTTGACTTGGGCTTTTTCCGCTTTTTGAAACATTAATTCTCTCCTTATTTAGGACAATACATGAAAGTATCTCCTAAACGCTTTGAATAGAGACACAATCAGTATCGTTTCTGTTATTATAGTAGAATCCGAAAATATGTTTACACGCCGAGATGGGATTTCACATA
>JAPPMR010000295.1:0-2394 GCA_028818995.1 Candidatus Poribacteria bacterium
GTGCATCCAGCATTGAACGGTTTGCCTGTGAGGAGAGTATTCCACGGATTACGGCCTCGTTTAAAGAATGAATCGGCAACTTGTAGCATAACCTATTAGGTTGTGCAATCGTATCCATGCAGCATAGCTTGTTAGGCTGTGCCTCGTTTAATATAGCCTGTTAGGCTGTGCAATCGCACAATCTTTTAAAAACAGGAAACCAATATGTCAGAAACAACACAAATCTACCTCCCTTTTGGAAACGGAAGTGAAGAGGCAGATAACGGATTTTACGGTGCACTCAATTACATCCGAGAGAACGCTAATACAGAGTATGGAAAAGGCAGATATTTTGAACGATTGATAAGAGCATATCTCCTTGAAGACCCGTTTTATAAAAAGCGGTTTTCGGAAGTCTATCTCTGGTCCGAATGGGGACAACTACGCCCGGAATTCGATGGCAAAGATATGGGCATAGATCTCGTCGCGCAAGAACGCGATGGCGGATATTGTGCTATCCAGTGCAAGTGTTATGCGGAAGACAAGCGGATTTCAAAAGCCGATCTCGATTCATTTATCTCCGAATCTAATCGCGAACCTTATACCGCACGAATGTTTGTGGATACAGGGAAGAGCTGGAGTGCTAACCTACTCAAAGCCATTGATGGATTGCAACCTCCATGTCAACGGATTAGTGCAGCTGATCTTGCCAGTCGCCCCGTGCAATGGCCCAACCTAAGCCACGAAGTACCAGAGCAACTTGACTATCAATTAGAGACGTTCAGTCTACGGGAACATCAAAAAGAAGCATTTGACGACGTTATTAATGGCTTCAAAGAATCTGACCGCGGCAAACTCATCATGGCATGCGGTACAGGTAAGACCTTTACCGCGCTCCGAATCGCGGAGGAAATCGCGGGAGTCGGCGGTAGGGTGTTATATCTCGTTCCATCCATCGGACTCTTTGCACAGGCTATGCGCGAATGGGCAGAACAGCAAACGGTTCCGCATCGCTATATCGGAATATGTTCAGATATAAAGGTGGGTAGAACAGACGAAGATGCCACACTTCTGGAATTGGAAATCCCTGTCACTACTAACGAGATCGCTATATCCGAAGTATTACAGAAAATTGACAAAAATAACATGAGGGTCGTTTTCTGCACCTACCATTCACTGCCTATTGTCGAAGCGGCACAGAACGCCGGAGCACCTGATTTTGATATTATATTGTGCGATGAGGGACACAGAACAACAGGTGTTGATAGACCTGATGATGAAACATCGCCTTTCGTGCTGGTCCATGATGCCGATCGCATTCGTGCTAAAAAACGCCTCTATATGACCGCAACATCCCGCCTTTATACTGAAAGCGCAAGGGCAAAAGCCGCAAAACATAATATAGACGTGTTTTCTATGGACGATCCAGAGATTTACGGTCCCGAATTCCATCGCCTTCCCTTCTCTACGGCAGTTGAAAAAGACCTCCTTTCAGATTACAAAGTGGTAATATTGGCTATGTCCGAACAAGGTGTGAATGAGACGCTGCACAGGTATCTCAGTAATGGTGGAAGTGAGGTTAAAATGATGCGACAAAGATTGTAGGGTGTTGGCGCGCATTACAGAACCCCGAAAGAAAATCCCCAGACGATGCATCAATCAAACCACTCACACGCGCAATCGCATTTACAAACACCATCAAGACTTCAGAAAACCTCGTGAATCATTGGAATGGCATTATAGATAGTGCTATTAAAAATATGCCAGCAGACCAACTTCCCGAAAATTTCAAATGCGAAACCGCACACGTTGATGGAAAAAAGAACGCGCTTGAACGGAAAAGACTGATTGAATGGCTAAAAGGCGATTCTGATGGCGTTTGCCGTATCCTCTCTAATGCCCGATGCCTCTCCGAAGGTATTGATGTTCCCGCGCTTGATGCCGTGCTTTTCATGACCCCCAGAAATTCACACGTCGACATCGTGCAGGCGGTCGGACGCGTGATGCGGAAAGCTCCGGGCAAAGAATATGGCTACATTGTCTTGCCGGTCGCAATTCCGACAGGTGTAGACCCTGTTGAAGCACTCAACGACAATGAAAGGTTTGCTGCGGTGTGGGGTGTCCTCCGCGCACTCCGTTCACACGATGACAGACTGAATGCCGAAATCAATAAAATTGACCTTAACAACGAGCCAACTGAAATTATTATCATTGAAGAGGGAAATGGCGATGGTGAATATGGAGAAGGAACTCTAAATCCTGAACAGTTAACGCTGCCAATCGGTATCCCTGCCGATGCAATTTTTGCTAAGATTGTAGAAAAATGTGGTGATAGAAAATACTGGGAGAGCTGGGCAACGGATGTCGCAGATATTTACCTACGTATTATTGGTAGAATTGAGAATCTATTGGATA
>JAPPMR010000295.1:2404-10166 GCA_028818995.1 Candidatus Poribacteria bacterium
AAACCCTGATAACGAAGCCCTCCATGAATGGTTTAACAATTTCCATACAGAATTGAAAAAATCAATAAACGAATCAGTTACTTGGAAAAAAGCCATTGGAATTATGGCACAACATATCTTGACGCGTCCTGTTTTTGAAGCACTTTTTGAGAACTACGATTTTGCATCGGGCAATCCTGTGTCAATCGCGCTAAACAAACTACAAAACGACTTTGCAGAATTCGGACTTGAAGACGAAACGCGCGATTTGGAGGGTTTTTACGAAAGCGTTCGGATGCGTGCGCAAGGTATTGATAATAGTGAGGGTAGACAACGCGTGCTGTTAGAACTATACGAGAAATTCTTCCAAAAGGCATTGAAGGAAGAAGCAAAGGAACTTGGTATTGTTTACACGCCAGTTGAGGTTGTGGATTTTATCTTGCACAGTGCCAATGAGGTATTGCAAGGTGAATTTGAGCAATGCCTCAGCGATGAAGATGTGCATATTCTTGATCCATTTACCGGTGCCGGAATTTTTCTCGCGCGTCTCATTCAATCCAACCTTATCCAAGCAGACGACCTTGAACGAAAGTACCGTAAGGAACTTCATGCCAATGAATTTCTCCTACTCGCCTACTACATCGCTGCTGTCAACATTGAGGAAGCTTTCCGTGGTAGGCGTGGTGAAGATAGCAGCTACGAACCTTTCAACGGTATCGTATATACCGATACATTTAATCTCAACAAAAAGAAAAAACCAACACTTTTCCCAAAAGAGTGGCTTCCAGAAAATAACACACGCGCTGAGACCCAACAGAAACTCCCAATTCAAGTAATCGTTGGCAATCCTCCGTGGTCGGTCAATCGAAAAAAGTCAACACCCGACAATCCAAATGCCGATTACTCAACGCTTGAAGAGCGGATCAAGGAAACCTATATTGAGTACTCTACAACAGCACAAAAAAGAAGCCTATACGATTCATATAAGATGGCGATCCGTTGGGCATCCGATAGGATTGGCGAAAAAGGCATCGTTGCTTTTGTAACGAACGGATCATGGATTGATGGAAACACTGAAGCAGGAATCCGAGCGTGCTTAGCAAAGGAGTTTAGTTCTATCTACGTGCTGCACCTGCGCGGAGATGCATATACCTCTGGTAAACGACGGCGTCGTGAAGGTGGAAACGTGTTCGGGAGCGGTTCACGAACACAAGTTGCTATTACAATATTCGTCAAGAACCCGAACGCAACACACGAAGGGTGCAAAATCCACTATCGCGACGTTGGCGACTATCTCACGCGCGAGGAAAAGTTAGACCAATTGCGCGAGACGGAGTCAATCTCAGGATTTAGTGAATGGCAAACAATTATACCCAATGAACAGTACGATTGGATTGGACAACGTAACGAGGCATTTTCCAAGTTCTATCCAATCGGATCGGAAGATACAAAAAAAGGCAAAACAGATGATGCAATTTTTAAACTTTTCAGCAACGGTTATAAGACAGGAAAAGATGCCTACATTTACAATTTCTCATACAAAGGCTGTCTCAGAAACGCTGAACTAATGATACAGGACTATCTTGCAGCATTCTCCGAACTTGAAAACAACCCAGATGTACTAACATTGGATGAGGTAACGAAGCGACACAATTCACATATTTATTGGGATGAGGATCTCAAAAAGAGACTAAAACAAGGGAAAGAAACAGAATATGATGAAAATTACATCCGAAACGTTTTGTATAGACCATTTGTCGCTACGAATTGCTATGCGGATAATTTATTTGTGCAGAGAAAGGCACAAATGTATAGGATTTTTCCAGAGAGTTCCAGTGAAAACCTCATGATATGTGTTCCTGGCAAAGGATCGACAAACCCGTTTTCAGTGATTATGGTTGATACTATGCCTGATGTAGGATTTAATGAAGCAGCACAGTGTTTCCCGCGGTGGCAATATCTCAAACCGTCGGAAGAACCAGCCTCGTTAGAATCACTTCTTGATGCTGACGATTCACCAGAACGTATTGACAATATATCAGACACAGCACTAAAAGCATTTCGTGAACACTACCAAGACGATACCATTACAAAGGATGACATCTTTGACTATGTTTACGGCATTCTCCACGCTCCCAGTTATCGCGAACAGTTCGCAAATGATTTATCCAAGATGATACCGCGTATTCCTCATGCCCCAGATTTCCGCGCCTTCGCCGAAGCAGGTCAAAAGTTAGCAGAGCTTCATCTCAATTACGAAACGTGTGAGCAATTCCCGCTCAAAATCGAGTTTCCAAATATTTCCTCACCACCAACAGATCTTGAAGATGCAGATCCGAATCTTTTTCTGCTAACTGAAAAAGCGATGAAGTTCATAGATGCTGAAAAGAGAACTCTTGCCATCAATGATAACGTTCGTATAACAGGTATTCCTGAAGATTCTTGGGGCTATGTTGTCAATGGTAGAACACCGATTGAATGGTTTATTGACCGCTACTATATAAAAACAGACAAGGATAGTGGCATTGTCAACGACCCGAACGGCTGGTTTGGGGATCCGCGCGATTTAGTCACCGCAATTAAGCGTATTGTTTATGTCAGTGTGGAATCGGCGCGGATTATTGATAATCTGCCTGCTGAGATTACTGCAGACTGAGGTCATAGGCCCAGCGGGGCGAAATGTTTATAGAAACGCGGGAACCAAACTCATCGTAAGTCCCAGCGAAGCAACAGGTTTATAGTATCTGAATCGCTGATTACACAGATTGTGCAGATGACGCGAATTTTAAGACTTTCTAATTGAAGAAAACAGAGTAACGAAAAAAAAGCGGTTTGGAGAAATCCCGCACACTACATTCCAACATGACTAACGTTCTTTCGCAGCATATCGTTTTCTAACGACTCTACTGATGAATGAATTTAGTCCGTGACCTTTTTCGGCTAATTGTTTCATGTGTTCAACATCATCGGGACCTGGACGTGTATAATTATAAAGATAAATTGAACCATCCGAGAACTGAACTCTGATAAAATCTTCACCATCCTCATAAGCAACAATTCCAGAATCTCCTCCGAGATTTCTATATCTTTTCATACGTTCGCTCCTATAATTCTCTTTGTCGTTTACTTATTACATGTTACATGATAACACATCTAAACTGCTTTTTCAAGTAATTGAGCAGAATTACTTGAAATCCAAATGCAATAACGATATACTAAGGTTAACAACGACTGATCTTTACCGTAATAACTAACAGTAAATTAGGAGGGATCTGTTATGAATGAGTTACAATATCCAGGGGCACGGTGGTGGAAATTTGATTTTCATACCCACACCCCTAAATCAATGGATTTCAATGACAAAACAATGACACCTGAAACGTGGTTGAAAGCCTTCATGGAAAAGGAAATTGATTGTGTAGCAATTACGGACCACAACAGCGGAGAATGGATAGATATTTTACAGCACGAACTGAAAAATATTGAAAATCGTGAACCCGATTGGTACCGCCCTTTGTATCTCTTTCCGGGCGTGGAAATTTCAGCAAACGGCAATGTCCATATATTAGCGATCTTTGGATGCGATAAAGGTAAAAGTTATATTGATGAGTTAATCGGTGCGATTGATTATCAAGGGACTAAAGGAGATAGCAATGGTGTAACAACTAAAAGTGTTACTGAAGTCGTTGATGAAATTGCAGAGCGAGGTGGCATTCCTCTTCCTGCACATACAGATAAAACAAGAGGTTTGTTCAAAGAACTTGAAGGGTTAACACTACAACAGATATTGAAAAATGAAAATATTCACGCTATAGAGTTATGTAACAACAATTATCAAAAACCTCCATTATATACAATTGAGAAGGTCAAATGGACAGAAATAAGAGGTTCGGACACCCATAGTTGTAATGATCCGACATTTGGAACGTTTACCTGGATCAAAATGGATAAACCTTCTATAGAAGGTTTAAAACTTTCGCTACAAGACGGGGACGCTTCCGTAAACCGTAATATGAACGAAAACCCGAACAGACTTCCTAATAACTTCATAGAAAAATTGGAAATCAGTAATGCAAAGTACATCGGACGAATGGAAGTACTGGAATGCAATTTCAGTCCATTTCTCAATGCAATTATTGGCGGACGCGGAACTGGTAAGTCAACTTTATTGGAGTTCATGCGTTTGGCTCTACAGCGCGATAAAGACATTCACAAAGAGTTAAAAATGGAGAGTCGTAAATATTTTGATGTGGATATGGAGGAGGATGGTAGCTTACTGATTGAGGATAGCAAAATATCGTTAACTTATTTCAAAGGCAAAGTGCGATATCGTTTGAACTGGGCCCACGATCAGGATTATCGTTTATTGGAAGAAGAAAAAGATGGCACTTGGAGTTCTTGTGACGGAGAGATTAAGTCATTATTTCCAGTCCGAATTTATAGTCAAAAGGAGATTTTTGAATTAGCTAAGGAGCCAAGTGCACTAATTGAGATTATTGATGAAGCCCCTGCGGTTGAGGCTGCAAGGCTTCAGATGCAGAACAAGAACTTGGTTAACCGATACAAGCAAATTGAGGGTAAACAACGAGAGTTGAGTGATAAAATCTCTCAAGAGAACAAGCTGCGGGGGGAATTAAACGATCACGCAAGACAGATTGAACAGATCGAAAAATCGGGACATAAAGAAGTGTTGCAAAACTACCGTGAGCGGCAGAAGCAGTTAAACGAACTTGACAGTTTAGAGAGTAAATGGAAAGAGATGTGCGATCAACTTTTAGAGACACTGGAAAAGATAACTCCATCAGATTTTTATCAGGAGCTTTTTAGCGAAAATAATGATATTTTGTCGGATCTAAAAAGAACAAATGATAAATGGTCGTCCATTCACAGTAAGTTAAAGGAATTAGGAAAAGAAGCAAAATCAATTATCACCAAGTGGCAAACTGAAAAAGATGTAGCACCTTGGATGCAAGACCTTGAGTCAGATATAACACGCTATGAACAATTACGTTCAGAACTTGAACGGCAAGGTATAGACCCAGATAAATACCATTTACTATTAACACAGCAAAAAAATATTCAAAAAGAGTTAGATCTAATTGACGAGTATCAATCACTCCAGCAAACCTTAGAATCTGAAAAAAAACAGGTGTTTGACCAAATTAGAGAGAATAGGAAAAAGCTCTCAAAAAAACGTCAAGAATTCCTGACCTCTGTTTTACATGACAATCAATTCGTTAGTATTGAAATTCTGCCTTTCGGTGAAGAATGGGATGAAGTAGAAAATGAAATTCGGCATATACTGCAATGTCCTGAGCGTTTTGATAGAGATTTTGAAGGCTTAAAGAAAATTTATGAGCAGGACGATGGTGATAAGATTAATAAGCTTAAAGAAACTATTAACGCTATTCGTAATGGAGATAGAGAAGCCGAACATGGATCGTTTACGACTCGTTTGCAAGCGTTGTCGCCAGAATCTATGATCGATCTTAACCTATGGTTTCCTGAAGATAATTTGAAAATCACCTTTGGTCCCAATCAACAGCCGATAAAACGAGGATCGCCTGGGGAGAAAGCAGCAGCACTACTTGCCTTCATTCTATCTTATGGAGATGAACCACTCCTGTTAGATCAACCTGAAGATGATTTAGATAACGAGTTAATTTATGACCTCATCGTTAAACAATTGCGGAAAATAAAAACTAAACGACAAGTTATTGTTGTGACTCACAATGCCAATATTGTAGTTAACGGTGATGCGGAAATGGTTTTGCCTCTGGAGGTCGTGAAAGGTCAAACCTATGTGCAACAACCCGCAAGTATTCAAGAGAAGGAAGTTCGGAAGGCAATATGCAACATACTTGAGGGCGGCGAAAGGGCATTTGAACAACGCTATAGACGCATTCATCTTGGAGATTAGCTATGTTTCACAGTTTAACTGAACTCATAGAGAAAATTATACTTGGTGAAGACTCAACGATTGAATTCAAAAGAGAAATGCCGCACAGAGACAGCCTAGCAGACGAGATTGCTGCTTTTGCGAACACCCAGGGCGGTATGATACTTATCGGCGTTGACGACTATAGGGAAATTGTCGGACTTGAATTGCAGGAACTGGATAGAATAGAAAAAACGGTTATTGAAATATGCGAAGACAGCATTGAACCCGCAGCACCCATTTTCACAGAAAAATTACGGATTGATGATAAAAACATACTAAAAATAGAGGTGCCGAGGAGCCTTTTTGTTCACAAAACTTCTAACGGCTATTTCACCCGTCAAGGCAGCAGCAAGAGAGAAATGGCGACCGACCAGTTAGCGCGGTTATTACAAAGTCGTTCACAAGCAAGAATTATTACATTTGATGAACAGTTAGTCCCAAACACACATAAGGAAACATTAAGGGAATCACTCTATCGCCGATTTATCACAGAAGATGCCTCTGAAGATGTGATAGAGGACCTACTCCTGAAAAGAAATTTGCTCGTTCAAGAAGGGCGGGTGCTTCGGGCTTCTGTCGCTGGCGTTTTGATGTGTCATGACACGCCTGATGATTTCCTCTATAACAGTTTTATTCAAGCCGTTTATTATAGCGGCAAGGAAAAAGATGCCAACTACCAGATTGATGCAAAAGATTTTAGAGGACCACTTGACCAACAGATTATAGACGCATTCAAATTTGTTCAAAAACACAACGAGGTATCAGCGCGTAAGGAAATTGGCAGGATAGACCAACCCCAATACAGCATGCGCGCTGTTTTTGAAGCAATCGTGAATGCAGTTGTCCATAGAGATTATTCAAAAAGCGGCTCAAAAATTCGTTTGTTCATGTTTACTGATCGGTTTGAGTTATATTCCCCAGGGGCATTAGCAAATTCTTTAACAATTGATAAATTACCCTATAATCAAGCCACACGTAATGAACTGTTAGCACGTTTACTTTCGGAAATTGCTTTAGATGACGATGTAGAAAAACAAGTGAAGCGGAGACATTTTTTAGAAGGACGTGGGGAAGGTGTTGGTATCATTCTGAACGAAAGTGAGCAGTTGAGTGGAAAAATACCTGTCTATGAACTCTTTAACGAGGAATTATGCTTAACAATATTTGCAGCAAAATACCTTCAAAAAAACAACGAGTAAATAGTGGAGAAATTAATGTCCAGTACGGTTAAAGAAATAGAGATTCTAACTGCTGATGACGCTGAACTGATGCGTATCAGTCGAGAAGGAACGCTGTCCCTGAACTTGAACGAGATGAAGGCGATTCAGACCCATTTCGGAACCTTAGGACGCAACCCAACCGATGTAGAGATAGAGACGATCGCCCAAACGTGGTCTGAGCATTGCGTTCACAAAACGTTTAAGAGCATCATCCTCTATTCTGAAGGAGAGAAAGAACCGGAACAGATTGACGGTTTGTTTCCAACCTACATCCAACGCGCAACCGAGGAGATAGCGAAGCCGTGGTGTGTCTCCGTCTTTTCAGACAACGCCGGTATCATCGAATTTGATGAGACATTCAACCTCGTCTTCAAAGTGGAGACGCACAATCATCCCTCAGCGATTGAACCCTACGGCGGTGCGGGTACTGGTATCGGTGGTGTTATTCGCGACTCACTCGGCACGGGACTCGGTGCAAAACCGATCCTGAATACGGATGTCTTCTGTTTCGGAATGCCGGATACGCCTTACGCCCAACTGCCAAAAGGCACCCTTCATCCGAAACGTGTCTTTAAAGGGGTCGTCGCTGGCGTGCGTGATTACGGCAACCGGATGGGCATTC
>JAPPMR010000074.1 GCA_028818995.1 Candidatus Poribacteria bacterium
GGATTGATCAGGATAAACAGATAAATTGGGATTTCAAATTGATTGGATTTAGGCTATCTTCAGTTGGAATGGAACTTATGAATATAGTTGATAAAGAGATTGTAACACCATTCCATGACGATATGTTAAACTTCCTTAAAATGCATAACCTACATCTACTTGAAGTAAAAAGAACTGACGATGGGGGATTTGAAGTTTATCGGTGGGTAAAAATAGGCAACTTACGCGACATTTTACAGTAAAATTGAAATTAACACAAGAAAAAGAAAAAATCCGAAAAATCCGAGATTCAGACACCAGGGTATTGGAATTATGAGATGTTATCCTGAATATAAAGAGAGTGATTATATTTTGGAGGCAGCATGAGTTTATGGCGTAACATAACTGTTGGTAATTTGGGAGAAATTATCACAGGTTACACTCCACCGACAAAGAATGCGGAGTACTTTGGTGATGTATACCCTTTTATTACCCCGACTGACATAACTATATATTCCCGCACTGTTCAAACTGAACGCTTTTTGTCCCAGGAAGGCTATGAATATAATAAAAATCGCTTGCTTCCTCCAAATGCTGTTTGTGTTACCTGTATTGCAAGCATCGGCAAGATTTGCATGACAACTGTTCCCAGCGTAACGAATCAACAAATAAATAGCATTGTAGTGAATCAAAACAAATACGATCCGTACTTTGTCTATTATCTTCTTATAACCAAAACAGATGTAATTCAAAGTGTAGCAAATAGTGCAACAACTCCTATTGTAAATAAATCAACTTTTGCAAGCATCAATGTTTGTGTTCCTCCACTTCCCGAACAAACCCAAATCGCCAACTTCCTGGACCGCAAAACCGAACAAATAGACGAACTCATCCGCATCAAAGAACGACAGATAGAACTGCTGCAGGAACAACGCACCGCACTGATAAATCAGGCAGTGACAAAGGGACTTGACCCACATGTAGAGATGAAACCGTCAGGCTTGGAGTGGATTGGAGAGATACCGAAGGATTGGATTATTACAAGATTGAAATATATTTCCAACATTCCAGTGACTTATGGTCTTAACATTGAGTCTGATAAATACACCGTAGAAGGAATTAGATTGATCAGAATTACTGATATTGGTGAAGGGGGAAGTCTCCAACAGAAAGGAGTTTATCTGCCTGAAGATGATGTTCCTCAAGAACAGATGCTTAATAATTATGATTTGCTTTTGTCCCGTAGTGGTGCAACAGTCGGAAAATCTTATCTACACCTCAAAAAAGGAAAATATACCAGTGCGGGCTATCTCGTTAGGTTTAACTTTGGTAGTTATTATACATCGAAATTTATTTACTACGTGACACTATCACATTTTTACAGGAATTGGCTTGAGCAGCAGATAATCATCTCAACAATCCAAAATGTTAATGGTGAAAAGTATTCAAATTTTCAACTCCCTATTCCTCAGCCCCAAGAACAGAAACAGATCACTAACTTCCTTGACAGTATAACCGAACAGATTGACGGACTAATATCCACGGAACACCGAAAAATTGAACTTCTCAAAGAATACCGTCAATCCCTCATTTCCGAAGCGGTGACAGGCAAAATAGATGTCCGAAACGAGGTGTAAGGGTTGATAACACCTATCCCAAGTACGCCTCACAAGCCTGCAACACCTCCGATACCGCAATTGTATGCATACAAGGCGATGTCCCATCCGGTAGTGCTTGACACGCATATTCAAATCCCAAATTAAGGCACGGACTACACGGTAAAGTTGCCTTAAGACAGGTCGCTTTATCTGTCCACGGACCCCACTGGACCGAATTCGTCGGCCCGTGGAGTGCAATTACTGGTGTTCCCGCTGCCGACGCGAGATGCATCGGCCCACAATTCCCACTAATAACCAGATCAGCTTGCGCAAACAACGCAGCGAGTTGATTCACCTGTGTTCGTCCAGCAAGACACACCGTCTCACACGCCGTCCGTTCTGCTATCCATTGCGAAACTGCTACTTCATCCGGTGCGCCTGTCAAGACTATTTGTGCGTTATAGCGAGACGTTAAGGTATCAACCAGCGTCACATAGCGTTCGCGTGGCCAACGCCGACGCGGTTCACCACGCCGACCCGCCTCCGGATGCAGCACGACCAATAGTGCAGAGGGATTTATCTGTTCTTGTGCTAACAAATTCTGACACCATTCGTGCTCTGCTTCCCCAACCCAGACCGCAAGTGTCGTATCTTCTGTACTACATCCTAATTCATCTGCAATGCTAAGAAAGTTAAGAACTTCGTGCTTTCCTGGAATATGTGGAACGGTATCAGTAAATGGATAGTGTCGATATTGATGCGCAGCACTAAATCCGACAAGACGAGGTGTTCCCGTCGCATAAGCAAGGATCGCACTAAACCGAGACCAATGTTCCAGATCAATCACCCAATCAAAATGCTCCTGACGAAGCATCCGAATTAACTGATAGAAGGGATAACGGAACGGGATACGTCTGTCAATATAGGGACACCTTTCTAAATATGAGAGGTTTGTTGCTGATGCTAAGAACGAGAGTTCTGCCTGTGGAAAACTTTGATGGATAGTGCGAACGGTAGGAATTGCCAAAATTGTGTCACCCAAGGCGGAGAGTTGGATGAACAGAATCTTTTTGGGAAGGTCTGTAGGGAAGTCGGTTTCGCTTCGCGAACCTAATCCTCGGTTAGGTGATTTCACTTTCCTATTCAGAAAGTTTCTAATAATGTTGATGAAAAATAAAAATATGCCAATCGGGATACCAGCGTATCGGTCAAATAATTTTTGGAGTCGATTCGACTGCATTCAACACATTACGGTGTCGCCTTAGCGTAACCGTACAACTCCATTTCCGCAATTTTTGCGGGTGCTTTTAGAGAACCATAGAGCTTGTAGACTTGTCGTCCACGGCGTACTTTACCATCGGCTGTAACTTCATTTTCCCTTTCAAGCTTTAAGTTTTTGCGTTTTCGTGCGGCATCGTCTGTTGTTTTCCGAACAACTAATTTGACACCATTAGTCGTAACTGAGCGTTTGAGACGAATATCTATGATTGGCTCTTTATTGCTACGCTGCTCATGAATTTTATCCCATTCTCCCATTGAATCGAGTGCCATCAATTGAAAATCTTGCAGATTTGACGAATAGATGACAACCCGAAAGAGCGTTTTTTTGTCTGGCAGATAGATAATTGCTTCTGAAGGCAACTTCATATCAACCACTAAATCACCAGAACTTTTCTTTTCTTGTGACTGCCCCACAGTTTCAAGATTACCGTCAATGATAACGGGCACATTTGACTTTACCCCTGGCATGACCGCGTAGTTCTGGCTCCACTGTTGTCCGAGAGTACACGCAGACATCATTAGAATCAGTCCAAGCAGAGGCATCAACGCATAAACCCGAATCCCTATAGAGCAAGTTTTCTGTGCCTCGCTACATCTAAATAAAGAAGATTGCTTATTTTTATCCACTGTTTGATTTTGTGCCGTATACATCAATTTCTCCTTCGGTTTTTAGTCCTTAATTGCTGGATATATTCCAAAATGTCCGATTTTTCTAATTTACGCACTTTAAACTTTAACTCTTTAAAGAATGGAACAAGGTCTTCTCCTGCTGCTTTACTGATGTAATACACAAGAAAACTCGTTGGCATATCATCTCCTAATTTTTGATGTAACTGATCAGCTTCCATTAACGCGAAAACCTTGATATATAGATCGTTCCCGTACTTTTGGCGAAGTTCCGACACAACCGTGTAGGCATAACTATATCGCCATTGGGTCAATGGGCCGGATTCTGCATGTCCTCCCCAATTCTCTAATTCGTTGAAACCGTCCAGATCAAGTTCCAGACTGCGCTTAAGGTTATCAAATTTCGGATGTAAACCGCCTTTTGCATATTCCGTCTGCATCAGCACGGCGATACCTTCCGAGAACCACGTCGGTAGGAAATAGATATTTGTGAATGCATGTGTTAACTCATGCACACGGACACCATGCTTTTCATACATCATCATCGGGAAATCCATTCTAATACCTGTCACATATTTGATATTAGGAGCATAACGATACTCGGTTGTTGTGAATGCGGCCAGGGTTGTGCCTTGAAAAACTTGATGTAGTGTTACGTGAATTTTATGTTTCGGTTTAAAACCGAAAATTTCATACATCACATCGTAAAGACTCTCCATATAACCCAGAGCACTCTGTGCGAAAATAGCCCGTTCCGCTGATTCATCAAACGCGTCTGTAGCCAGCAAATCTTTGGCAAAAGTCAGTGTATAGTGGTCACTTACACCATGAGGGCTATCTGTAATCGGGTTCGGATCAACATCAATCTTGGCATCTGACGGTGCCAGCATGAGTTGGTCAGTATTTCGCTTTCCAAGGAGACGCTCCTCTCTACGTTGCTGTGCCTCTTGTAGTGCAGTACACCCATAAAATATAAACCCTATCATTGTGAGAATGAGGGCAATTTCTATTTTCTTTCTGTTTACATGCAAAAAACGAGTTATAGTTTTCATTTTTCTCTCTTTTAGATGATCGTTTCTTCTGGGAGTGTTTGTAATCTCAAGATCAGAAGTTATTATGGCAGCGGCACAGCTTTTGTTTTATCTCCAATCCGCCGCATTGTGATTTCCTGTTCAACTGTCGGGTCTGGCAGCCCTGTTTCGGCTAACCGCTGTTTCAAGAAAGCGTCCATATCGTTTTTTAATTGTGCAACAATGTTATCCGCTTCTTCAGCCAAATTATAAATTTCATCAGGGTCTTCCTCAAGATCGTAGAGTTCAATATCGGGAGTATTATAGACAGCAGGCGTGCCGCCTGTTTCTACAATCAGTTTCCACTTTCGTGTCTGCCATCCGCGCTTTTTCATCCACCCGCATTCTGTCAGATAGATTGCTTCGCATGAACCGTCATCTGTGCTATTCTCAACCAAATTGCGAAGGCTTACCCCTTCCATCTTTTCGCGTTCCCCTAAAGCACTTTGACCAGCATAATCTAAAACAGTCGGCGCAATGTCCTTCAGAGAAACTAACCCATCAAGCCGCTGTCCTTTCGGAATAATCGCGGGGCAGTGCATTACCAATGGAATATGGCAATTCGTTTGATACAACCCGTGATGGTCATACCAAAGTTGGTGTTCATCAAGTTCTTCACCGTGGTCAGCCGTAATCACTAAAAGCGTTTCTTCCATCAGCCCACAATCCTGTAAATACTGAAAAAGTTGCGCCAAAGATGCATCCATATAAGCAATTGAAGCATCATATTGCGAATTCACATACCTACGGTCTGTCCAGAGGCGTTTTTTAGCGAGGTTATCAGGATCATCTGGATCGGGTTTGCACATCCACTGCCGAAAATAATCTGTAAACGGCTCACATGCATAGACAGCATTCATACTCCGATTGTTCGGATCGCATTCGTCACCACTATAAAACATCCGTTCAAATGGGAGTGGTGGTAGGTAAGGCGTATGTGGATCCCAATAGTGAAGAAACGCAAACCACGGTTTATCCTGCGATTGTGCAAGTTCCAACAGTTCTATCGCTGTTTGATTCACCGCTTCAGCTTTTCGTGCGTTTCGGTAGCGCGTTTCCCATTGATAACCGCGATACTGATTTTCAGGAAAACCGCGTTGAAACCAGCGTCCCAAATTGTCTGCTGCTACGGTAAAATAACCTGCTTCGCTTAACAACTCCGGGAGCGTCTTGATGTTTTCAGAAAGGTTTAAACGTCCACCTTGTGTTATAATTTGGTGCGTCAACACATCTTTTCCCGTAAACATCGTTGTATGTGCTGGATGTGTTGGAATATGCGGACTAATACAGCTTTCAAAAAGGGTCGCATCTGCTACCAACGCATCAAGATGTGGAGTTGTCAGGTGAGAATGCCCATAACAACTCATACTTGACGCACGGAGCGTATCTAATGAGAAAAGGATAATATTACGCAAAACTTCCTCCGCAGCGTTCTCTCTAAACTATAGTAAAACCCAAAAATAATTAGACACTTTCCTCCCACGGTAGGCGAGGTTTCCTAACCTCGCTGGTGCGGTGTGTCCGATTAATTCTAAAGCCTACACTAAAGTGTTACACTGCCAACAAGTAAAGGTTGCAAAGCACATTGTTAATCTGCTGCAGCGGCATCAACTGTAGCCACTTGTGCACTTCGAATTGCTTCGGCTAAGTAGGTAATCCCCTCTGGAACGTCATCAACATGACAATACGCATACGCCAATCGAATTGCTTTCACCGGATCGCCTGCATAGTGGAACGCACTGCCGTTGCTATAGCCCACACCTTTTGCGGATGCCAACTCACTTAGCTTATTCATATCAGTCGATTCTGGCAGATCTATCCATAGGAAAAGTCCTCCGCGTGGTTTCGTCCACGTACAGAGGTCACTGACGTTTGCTTCAAGCGTATCAATCACGGCTTGACATTTAGCACCGACAGCAGCATTAGTGGTTTCAAGGTGTGCTTCAAGATGTTCCATGAAAAACTCTGCCACAATAGCACTTGCAAGTGCACTCGTACCACCATCCCAGCGATTGTGGTGAATCATCCCGTAATAGGGTTGTTTGGCAACAAAGTAACCTTGTCGCACGCCTGCCCCCAAGATTTTTGAGAACGTCGCGATGAAAATAACCCGGTTTGATGTATCTAATTTAAACAAGGAAGCGGGCGTTGGGTTCGGCACAAAATCAATATCGCCGTAGCAATCGTCTTCTACAATGAGTGTGTCGTATTCTTCTGCAAGTTCCAACATGCGGTGCCGCCGTTCAAGAGACAGAATCGCACCTGTTGGGTTTTGGTGGTTAGATGTCGTATAGATGAGAGAAGGTGTGACATTTTGGCGTTTAAGTGCTTTCAATTGAGCCTCCAACGCATCCATGTCCATACCATCTACGTAATCCATCGGTATCCCGACAATATTCGCTTTGAGGTGTCGCATAATACCGAGTGTGCCGCTATAGGTAAATTCCTCCGTTAACACCGTATCACCCGGTTTTATAAAGGTCCCTAACACTAATTCAAGTGCCTGCATCGACCCTGAGGTAATTGAGGTGTTATCTACTGGAAGCGGGACACCTTCTCGCCGTTCAAAGCGCATTGATGCAAGTTCACGCAATCCACGGTAACCAGATTCACCGGGATAATTGACCAGCTGCCCTCCCAATTTACGGAGCGCTTTTGCGCTTGCTTCAATCAACGCCTCAGTCGGAAACGTATAAGGGTCAGGTCTACCCCCTGTAAACGCAAAGTCTTTCATTTAGGTCTCCTTAAAAATACTTGGCAAATTCCATATTAACACTATTATAGCATTAGTTGTGTAAAAAGACAACCGCAAATCCAACAACAGGTGTCTCACAAAGCCAACCGAGTGCGCCAAACTGGTGTCCGTAGTGAAACTTAGACAGGTTCTTGTTGCGCGTTTGATAACTTGTGTTTCTAAAAAAATGTAGTCCATATTGGCTTTTACCGGCTTTGGTGGCGTATGTTTCATCATACACATAAACACCTTTACGAAAAACATTTCGCACCTGATGGGTCAAAACAGAGGCGACTTTATCAGCACACCATTGCCCACGGAATAGAAACTTGGGAAGCACCCAATACGATGTCGTTTTCGCACTCGTTTGATACACATTTGTCAGCGTTGGGCGATGCGGTGTGTTTATCAACCCGGTTACAATAGTCCGAAAATGGTTATAGTTTTTATACTTGAAGAGGTGTTGATAGTCCGATAACATAGTATCTAAGCGGAGAAGAAGTTCCATTATCTAATATCCTTTCAAAGTAAGTTAGTTTACTGAAAGGATACCCTCTTTTCTGCTTTTGTCTCTATAAACTTAAAATTGTCCAAACTTTAGTATATCTACAAGACATAACGGAGGCAATTAACCGTATTGAATCATATCTTCAAGACACGACTCATGCTCAATTTGAAATTGATCGAATGCGTTTTGATGCAGTTGTCCGAAACCTTGAAATCATTGGCGAAGCGGTCAAGAGAGTCCCTGACTCAATTCAAGAGAATTACCCAAGTGTTACTTGGTGAAAGATAGCTGGGTTAAGAGACAGACTGATACATGCGTACTTCAATATTGAAATCGCCATTATCTGGGATGTCGTGCAATCAGAACTGCCGATTTTGAAGAATGAGATTCAACGTATCATCAACGAACTGGGCAATGACAATGTCGATTTGCACAGCAGTTTGTAAGTGCCTTGCGGATAATCAGGCAATAATCTGGAGGCATTACGATGAACACATAATTTCCTACCTCGTCTACTGAATCCCTTGTTTTATAGTGAAATACAAAAATATATGCACACTTTGGGTCTGTAGGACTTAAACCGACCTATTGGACTGTGCCGTAGCACAAACTTTCCAGTTTGTGCAGAGTGTAAGCAACCTAACAGGTTACGCTACAATCGTGTGCAAGTAATTATGGTTTCCACTATAACACTTCCCTACGTATATTTTCTTTCCAAACCCACCCCATTCCGAATTATGCACCTTTTTCTTTCTAACTCGCATCTTTATATATGAGTAAGTAAAGAGACACTTCTGGAGGCTTTTTGTGAAAAACGAAGATGTTGCGTTGATTCAACGTATCCTTATAGGCGATGAGAATGCCTTTGCGTGTCTGATTGGAAAGTACGAAAAACAAGTTCACGCACATGCATGGCGGAAGACAGGAGATTTCCATATAGCCGAGGATATTACGCAAGAAACCTTCCTACAAGTGTATCAGAAACTCGAAACACTGGAAGATGCAACACAGTTTTCAAGATGGCTTTATAAGATTGTGAATAATCTCTGTAACGCCTGGTTTCGCAAGAATCGGATAAAGACTGAATCGCTGGAAGAAACCGACATTTCAGAGATAGAGACAGAGGCGTATTCTCAATATGTCGCTACAGAACACGCTCAAACTACTGCGGAAGCGCAACGCGACCTCGTCAAGAAATTACTTACGAAGTTGAAAGAAAGTGATCGGGAGGTAATTACACTCCATTACTTTGAAGAGATGACCTCTTCAGAGATAGGAACGTATTTAGGTGTATCAGAAAATACCGCTAAGAGTCGGCTCCGTCGTGCGCGGCAACGATTAAAGAAGTTTGAATTCATGATTCAAGAAACTTTAGACATTACAGTTGAAGAGGAACAACGTTCCCAACACCAGTTAAAAGGAGATATTATCATGGCAAAAGAAGTGAAAGATGCCCCCAAAGTTGAAGTAAATCCCGAAGAAATCAATCAAAGTCTTACTGAGATGCGAACCGAGATTGCTGAACTCCGTGAACAGATTCAGTCCATCGTTAAGGAACAAAACACCGGCCGTTCTGAAGATGATATGTCGCGTCCTCCTCGCTCACAACGAGGCGATGCATTTAAGACATTAAGCACACTTCCTGAAGATGCTGAAAATCATGTAGCATGGGGCTATGTTGGTGTATATAAGACCGCTTCCAATGCTGGCAAATCGCGCATCGCATATTGGTCAGACAGCATTGATATTTTCCTAAACAAAGCACCAGATGCTGACATCGTAAATCTTGCCAGTCTCTTTACAAATCCCGCTATAGTTGCTGTTTTAAGACAGTTAGTAGAAGGGGACAAATCTATTGCGGATTTGGCAAAAGGAAGTGGCATCTCAGAAGATGAGATAGAGGAAGCTGTCCAGACGTTAATGGACGCTACGTTAGTGGCGCGCACGGAAGACAATCTCATTAAACCTCAAAACGATGTAATTTCCTTTTTCCTAAACTTTGTGAGTATGACGATCGTTCATCTCGGGCATATCAAACCAAAGAATTAAACTTAGTTCAATAACCCGTAGAGCATTTAGATGAATTATTAGAGCGTATCTCAAAAATCATTTGTAGGGCGAGGTCTCTGTGCCTCGCCATCTACTATCCTTCTATTATCATAAACCCTACCACAAAATACCCTCTTAAATCCATTCACAATTTAAATATATGCAACTATTTTCGCCTAATTTGCGTCACTATATAGCGAAATAAATTGATTTGACGTTTCATTGAGTTTTGTAAGCTCACTCACCCTACAGTTCTCGTAGGTTGGGTTGAGGGACGAAACCCATAAATCAACGGTATGAATGCCATTAGGC
>JAPPMR010000265.1 GCA_028818995.1 Candidatus Poribacteria bacterium
TGGTAGGTTCCGGGGAAAGGAACTCCAACTGTGGGAAGTAGCTACTGGCCGGAAAGTGGCACTCACAGGCGACCATCTACCTGCATCTGAATTGCTGTTCTCTGAAGATGGCAAAACTCTTATCAGTTTAGGGAATTGGGGAGACTCAATTAGTAAATTGGATATTGAGACCAAAAAGGGAGATGTGGAGAAGATCAAAGAACGATCTTGGGAAGTGATAGAGAGGCGAAGTCTACCTGAACTCTATGCGCTGGCACATGATAAATTTGCCGTCGGACTAAGAGGCGAAGGGATTGAGTTGTGGGACACCACGACTGGCAAAAAAATATCCACTCTCAGAAAACATGTAAAAAAGTTATCCATCTTTAGAAGACTCTCAAGTATATTGTTAGGGGAAAATCAAGATCCGTTGCCTTTGGAGAAAGAGAGACATATATTAGCCCTGGCATTTTCGCCCGATGGCACATACCTCGCCAGTGGAAGTGATGATACAATAGCACTGTTATGGGATACCACCAGCAACGATAAACCAATCACTCTCCGAAAACACACAGGTTTGATTAGCGTGTTAGCATTCTCACCAAATGGCAGAATGCTTGCCAGCGGTAGTACTGATAAGACGGTACAGCTGTGGGATACCCCCACAGGTGAGCCTATCACAACTTTCACAGGTCACATCAACAGTATTAGTGCGTTAACTTTTTCACCAGATGGTACAATACTTGCCAGCGGGAGTGTGGACGGCACGGTCAGATTCTGGAATATAGAAACTGGTGCTGCATTACCGACCCGTATCACCGGACACACAGAGTGGGTGAAAGCAGTAGCTTTTTTTAAAGATAACACCACACTTGCCAGTGCAGCGATTAATGGCATTATTTCCTTTTGGGATCTAAAAACATTGCAAAAAACCGAAGTCCAGATGAAAAGACATCAAGATTTGTTATCTGGATTAGTTTTTTCGTCCGATGGAACTCAGCTCGTCAGCGTGGGTGCTGAAGGCGATGTGATTTTTAATGAAGGTGTGGGCTTTTTCGGTCAAACAGGGCTAGGGTTGATGCGTCTGATTGATGTCCAGACGGGACGTGAGTTGGCAAAAATGATAACAGGGGATGGTCCTCCTGGAGCAATTCCAATTGCTTTTTCATCTGACGGTAAAACGGTGGCTTTCAGCAGTATTGGTAATGTTCACGTTTGGAATACGGCAACAGGATCTGCTTTAAATATCCCTCTATCAGATAAAGTGGAGTTAGATCAAAACGGTGCTGACGCCCTAATACATATAACCCCAATAACCAGTGCTTTGGTCTTCTCACCGGACGGGAAGAAACTTGTCAGTGGAAGTGGCGGAGGACAGGTTGAGATGTGGGATGTGGAAACTGGTGCTGCGTTAACTTCGCTAACAGAACAGAATCGACGGGAACCTATTGCATCGTTGTCATTCTCTTCAAATGGTGTACTGCTTGCTATAGGAAGTAATAAACGAATTCGTGTAATGGGAGGTAGTAATCCGACGCTTCTGAAGGAACTTAGTGGCGGTGTCGAAACGTTAGTATTTGCGCCAGATAGTACCGTGCTTGTTACTGGACTAAGAAACGGTGGCATTGAATTATGGGATGTTGAATCTGGGGCCAAACTCACCACACTTGATGGGCACTCAGAACCAGTAGGTACGTTAGTATTTTCGCCTGATCGCAAAACACTCGTCAGCACGGGGGAGGACGGCACAATCCTTGTGTGGGATTGGGGTGAAGTGCTCAAGGAATTGGAAAGGTAAAAAAATAAAAAAGAGCTTAGGCAGTTAGAAGACCCACTGCTAAAGCAGTTGAATATTGTTACCTCACATAAAACTGGCAGTGTAAGAATAGGCTTGCACTGCCAGTTCACCTTCCGCGCTATGTCCTTCAAAGGTTAACGTGCAACCCAACTTTACTTAAATTTTGAGTAAGAATTTCCCGTGAAATCTAATTCTTTTCAAAAATCCCTCCCAGAAACCAGATTTATGGTATAATTCTACTAACAGGGGAATTATATCCACTAACAGACGATACTTTATGATATAGTCTGCTATAATTTCCTTTAGGTTTCATATTTATCAATAAATCTCTAATTCTTTTATCTAAACACACTTCTATATTTGCAGAATTATGCACCCGTTGCACGCCTAAGTAGCGTCACAATTTATAAATCCAGAGTGATGTAACCATTTTTCGAGGTGCCTAAATGAAAAACGACGATGTTAAGCTTATTCAACGTGTCCTTGCAGGCGATGATGATGCTTTTTCCGTGCTTGTGAGAAAATACCAAAAACAAGTTCACGCGCTTGCGTGGCGGAAAATCGGTGATTTTCACATAGCCGAAGAGATTACGCAGGATACGTTCCTGAACGCATACAAGCGATTGACAACTCTGAAGGAGCCGCAACGTTTCGTAGGTTGGCTTTATGTGATTGCAGCGAACCGCTGCAGCTCATGGCTGCGTAAAAAGCGTTTGTACCCACAATCATTAGAGCATCTGGATCAGACAGACAAGGATCATTTAGAAAAAGAAGTGTACTCCGAATATGTTGCGGGAGAAAACGAGCGCATATCTGGACAAGTACAACGCGATGTCGTCAAAAAACTGCTTGCGAAGCTTGGAGAAAGTGAACGCACTGTCATGACGTTACATTACTTCGGAGAAATGTCGTGTACAGAAATCGGTGCATTTTTAGGTGTATCGGCAAATACGGTGAAGAGTCGGCTTCGCCGCGCACAGCAGCGTCTACAAAAAGAGGAAACAATAATAAGAGAGGCTTTAGACAACTTCAAAATCTCACCAAATCTTACTGAAACCATCATGCAAGAGATTTCGCGGACCAAACCTGCTGCACCGTCCAGCGGGAAGCCAGTAGTTCCGTGGGCAGTTGCTGCTTCTACGTTAGTAGTTATGTTGTTCATGCTCGGTTTTGGAAACCATCAATACTTGGCGCGTTTTCAGAAACCTTATAGTTTAGATGCAAATGCAGAGATGTCGATTGAGATCGTTGACGCTCCAATAGTCGCAAACTTAGAATCTAAGCCAAATGTGCGGACACAAATCGGAAGTGTTGATGCACAGGATAAACGCGATAACCCTGAACAGCAACCGAATGATGCCGCCGCAGCAATTGCAGAAGCACAAGCAGACGAAATATCGGAAGATTGGACAAAATGGGAACTGCCGAAAGAGGCGAATGCCCGTTTAGGAAAAGGTGGAATTAATGTCATGGAATTTTCACCGGACGGCACGCTACTCGCAGTAGGTAGTAATATCGGTGTGTGGCTTTACGATGTAAAAACAGGGAAAGAATTGTCCATGTTCCCCGGTATGTGCCAATCCATCGCTTTTTCACCAGATGGACGTTTTCTTGCCAATGGTGGAGGCAGGTATGGGACCGGTGGTAGGTTCCGGGGAAAGGAACTCCAACTGTGGGAAGTAGCTACTGGCCGGAAAATGTCACTCACTGATGTTCTTCCGCCTGCCTCAGCATTGCGGTTCTCTGAAGATGGCAAAACCCTTATCAGTTTAGGGAATTGGGGAGACTCAATTGGTCAATTAGATATTGAGACCAAAAAAGGAAATGTGGAGAAGATCAAAGAACGGTCTTGGGAAGTGATAAAGAGGCGAAGTCTCCCTGAACCCTATGCTCTGACGAATGATAAATTTGCTGTCGGTCTAAAAGGAGGAAAGATTGAGTTATGGGACACGTCTACCGGGGAAAACTTATCTACCCTCAACGGACAGATATATAAGGTTTCCGTCTTCAGAAGACTCTCAAAACAAATTTTTGGGGATAAACAAAAACCTGGACATTTGTGGGAAGAAGAACACATATTAGCCTTGGAATTTTCACCTGATGGTAGACAACTTGCAATTGGAAGTGATGATACAATTGCACTGTTATGGGATACCAACAGTAAGGGCAAACCAACTACACTTCGTAAACACACAGGTTGGATTAACGCATTAACATTTTCACCAAATGGAAGAATACTTGCCAGCGGGAGTACGGATAAGACGGTTCAGCTATGGGATACCACCACAGGTGAACCTATGGCAACTTTCACAGGTCACAACAAAAGCATTAGTGCATTGACGTTTTCACCTGATGGAACAACACTTGCAAGTGGTAGTGCAGACGGTACGGTCAGATTCTGGGATGTAGAAACTGGACGATCGATACCGACTCGCATTACAGGACATACTGAATGGATGAAAGCAATAGCATTTATTGAAGATAACACCACACTCGTTAGTGCCTCAATAAATGGAATAACTACCTTTTGGAATCTGAAAACATTGCAAAAATCTGTGGTTCAAATGGAAAGAAATCAGGAATTTTTATCTGGATTAGCTTTTTCATCTGATGGAACTAAGCTTATAAGCTTAGGTGCAGATGGAGATGTATTTTTTAATAAAAGTGTTGCGACCTATTTCGGTAATACAAGACCAGATGGGTTGTTGCGTTTGACTGATGTCCAGACAAGACATGAGTTGACAAACTTAGTAATAGGAGGCATGCCTGGAGCAACTGCTTTTTCACCGGACGGTAAAACAGTAGCTTTCGGTAGTTTCGGTAAAGTTTGTGTTTGGAATACGGAAACAGGAGCCGTTGTCAATAATCCTCTATCAGATAAAGTTCAGTTAGGTAAAAACGGTGCTTTGATATTTCCACCAGGTGAAAACCACGACGTGCTTTTTTCAAGCCAAACGGTGCGTGCTTTGGTTTTTTCACCAGATGGGAAGAAACTTGTCAGTGGATCTGACCGAGGACAGGTTGAGATGTGGGATGTGGAAACTGGCTCTGTGATAACGACGCTACCAGAGCAGAAGCAACGGGAATCAATTGCTGCATTGTCATTCTCTTCAAATGGTCTTCTTCTTGCAATAGGAAGTAATAATGGAATACGAGTGATGGGAGGTAGTAAACCGACGCTTCTGAGAGAGATTGACGGTGGTGTGGAAACGTTAGTGTTTGCACCAGATAGTACCGTCCTTGTTACTGGACTAAGAAACGGTGGCATTGAATTATGGGATGTTGAATCTGGCGACAAACTCACTACACTTGATGGGCATTCAGAACCAGTAGGAACGTTAGTATTTTCGCCTGATCGCAAAACACTCGTCAGCACGGGGCAGGATGGCACAATTCTTTTGTGGGATTGGGATGAAGTCCTCAAAGGCACGCCCGGAATAAGAAAATAATAGGATTTTAGAAAGATGTCTGTAAATGACCGAATTATGATGAAACCGCTGTTATACTATAGTAAATTATATAGAAAAGTTCACATATATTCTGTAGGAGCGATCTCCGAATCGCGACCCGTTTGTAGTCGGGAATCGGAGTTCCCTCCTACAACTCAATAGTGTAAAGTTAATTGTAGAATCTACTATAATTTCTTATTAGAGAAAATTGGAGGAAAGAAATGCGATTTAGTGTTGTTTTTACGATTATCATTTGTGTTGTTTTGGCAGTATCAGCAATTGTCTATTTAAGACAGCCTGAACCTGAGGTAGTTTCGCCACCGTCAACACCTGAACCCTCAAAATCTTTTCCACAGGTTGTGTCTAAACCTCAGGTTGACACACCTATTTCACCGAGTGCAGATGCTACAAAAGAAAAAGTACAAGTTCCTGATGATTCACAGAATGACGTAGAATCTGGTAAACAGGCACAGAGTCTTCTTGATGATCTTTGGGCATCGTTCCATTCACAGGACACTGAAACGGAAGATGAAAAAGCAGAGAGTGAAGAAGACAAAACAAAAATTGATCCTCGGACGATTGATTTTAATAGTCCGGATGCCTACGAGTTCATACGTGAGGGACTGGTAGGGAAATATGGAGATACGCCAGAGGTTCAAGCTTATATGGAAGCGTGGTTAAAAAGGGTGTCGGGTCCTACGACACTTGAAGATAGCATTCGCCATGCAGAAGCAGCGTACGCCTTAAATCCACATCCACAGACTTACAGATCCCTTCAATTGCTCAAGGCAGCAGCAGCTGGGGATACGGAGACATTAATGCAACACGCTGAACCTGTGAATCGCCAGACAGAGAAGTTTGCAGATGTACTACCCTTTTTTGAAAAGAATAGTCATGCAGAAGCATTTCGTAAACTGAGAACAGCAAATCCGAAGCGCGCTGTTGAATTCGAAAATTTTATTTTAGAACAGGCTATTGAGGATCCATCTCTGGATATTGAGAAGATTGTGCGTGCTATAGAACGTTCTTACGAAACACCTCTGGATAATAAGTAACCTTTTCTGATTGTGCGGATTTACCTTAGTGCATTAACGTTCAGATTTCAACCACTTCTGCACCCGCGCTAACTTGTCAGCGGCGATGTGTGCAACGTTAGCATCTGTTGGAAAATCTCCATTTTCTACTTCTTGTTTATATTGCGATATCGCCTCTAAGGTGAGTCGGTTGTAATCCTGATAACGTTTGGCGTGTTTGAAGGGGGTACCTATTCCTAATATATCGTTAATAACGAGCACCTGCCCGTCACAGTATCTGCCTGCCCCGATGCCGATGGTAGGAATGTCAAGGGTGTCCGTGATAATTTGGCTAATCTCTTCGGTGATCTTCTCAAGTACGATGAGTTTTGCACCTGCGTCTGCAAGTGCCGATGCAGTTTGAATGAGTTCCTTTGCTTTGCTAACCGTTTTTCCGTGCGTCGCCGCTTTCGTGCCGTGGATTTGTGGGTTATGTCCGATGTGGGCACAGACCTCTATTCCCTGCTCCGTGAGTGCAGTGATAATAGGGACTTTCTCCGTTCCACCTTCCAATTTTACACCATCAGCACCATTGTCTAAGAAAAGATTCGCATTCGTAACAGCTTGCTTCTCATTTCGGTCAGAGGCATAAGGCATATCAATGAGGAGGTAGGCATCTGTTACACCACGACGAACTGCTTTGAGATGGTGCAGCATATCTGCCATCGTCACCTCCATCTCGCTCTTATAGCCGAGGATGTTTGTGCCGACGCTATCCCCGACAAAAATAATGTCAATCCCTGCTTCATCCTGCATGCAGGCAGTGGGGTAATCGTAGCAGGTGAGGACGGTGATGGGTTGTTGCTGTTGTTTTTTAGTGTGGAGGTAGGTGATGTCTTTTTTCATTTGTTTAATTCCAGTGAAAAATCTATCAAGCCAATACTTTCGCTACGGTTTCTCCAATGATGGTGAGGTCATCTGCAACGGCAATTCCAGCATCTTTGAGTGATTTGATTTTATCAGCAGCAGTGCCTTGTCCACCTGAAATGATTGCACCCGCATGTCCCATCCGTTTACCGGGAGGGGCTGTCTGTCCGGCAATAAAACCGACTACAGGTTTTGTCATTTCGCCCTTGACGAACTGCGCAGCTTTTTCCTCTGCCGTCCCACCGATTTCTCCAATTAAGACAACGGCATGCGTGTCATTGTCTTCTTCAAAAAGTTTGAGAACATCAACGAAACTTGTTCCAATGACAGGGTCACCACCGATACCGACACAGGTAGATTGTCCAATACTGAGTTGTTTCAATTGATACGCAGCTTCATAAGTTAAAGTGCCACTTCGTGAGACAATGCCGACATTGCCGGGGGAATATGCAAACGCAGGCATCACACCGATTTTACATTCCCCGGGCGTGATGATGCCCGGACAGTTCGGACCGATTAACCGAGTCTGTTTACCCTGAAGGAAGGCTTTTGCCTTCACCATATCAAGCACAGGGATATGTTCCGAGATACAGATGATTAATTCAATGCCAGCATCGGCAGCTTCCATGATAGAATCGGCGGCGTTGAAGCGCGCAGGAACAAAAATAAGAGAGGTATCTGCGCCTTTTTCCGCAACGCCCTCCGCTACAGTATCAAATACAGGGATGCCGTTCACATCAGTTCCACCTCTGCCGGGAACTGCACCAGCAACAATCTGCGTGCCGTAATCTACACACTGTTCTGTGTGAAAACGTCCAGAACGTCCTGTAATACCTTGAACAATTACCTTTGTGTTTTTATTAACGAGTATACTCATATTCCTTATTCAATTCAGTGTTAATTCAATACGCATTGTAGCGCAAACTGTCAGTTTGCGCATTCACAGACACAATCTAACAGATTGTGCTACAAAGATAGCAACTTGGGGTATAATAACGAGTTTGATACCTTAGCAATTACCTTTTCGCTTTTAATTTCGCCCACGCTGTGGTCAGTTTCGCTTGAGGAGAAACCGATGCAAAACCGAGTGCGATAGATAACCCACTGTTTGCAATTACTTTCATATCATTGTCTGAGAGTACAGCATTGAAAAACGCAATTTCATCAATGAGACCTGTATAAGCTTCCTGCTTGTCGTCTCTTGAACCGATATACTTAGGTCCTGTTTTAAATGCACCTGCGGCAGCGTTAGATGCTTCTAACTTACCATCAACATAGACCTTCACTGTTTTACCGTCATAAGTACCTGCAATGTGATGCCACTTATCATCATTCAACAAAGTTGTAGACCACGTATTATGGGGAATCGGTTGCGCACACTGTCCAGCGAAATTTAATTTGTGGTTCTGTAATGTAAAGATAACATCGCCACAGGGACCTACGATAATGTCAGACCATGCTGGCGCTGCAGGCGTTTTAATCAAAGCGACGATCGACACTTTATCCGTATAGTCAGCAAAATCACCCACAGCAACATGCGCTCCACCCTCAAACTTTAAGGCTTGACCATACTTGCCAGCGACCCATTTGGCACCAACAATCTCTCCGTCATTGCCATTTTTAGCAGCATCTTTTGCTGTTTCACCTTTGCCTTCATCAAAGAACCATATTCCCAAAGCTGCGTCTCGAGCGAGGGCAGAACTTAGACCTACGATCATAAAACAGAGGCAGATCAGCGTTCCGTATACCAAAATTGCTTTTTGAAATTGGATGACTCTCATTTTTACCTCCATTGTGGATGTGCGGTTTATAGTAAAATCCGAAAATATGTTCACATTACAATGAACAATAATCCACCACCGCTTGCGCTGGCTAGGTTTCCTAACCTCGCCAATGTAAAAGTAATTATGGATTTTACTATAATTACGCTAATTCTATTGGTATCAAAAAATTAAGGAGGACTTATATCATGATTCAATAACGAGGTAGCTAACGCTTTTTGCCTCCATCTTAATAGGAATCTCAACGTTGTAGTTTCGGTCAATTTTGTAATGTTTGAATTCTCCTTCTCCTTCACAAATCTTGGCAGTTTCAGATAATCCAGTATAATAGACTGGTAATTTCAAAGTCATCTGTTGTTCCGTCCGCGTAGGATTGTAGAGCATCGCTAATCCACAAGGGTTGAGTTGTGGGTTTGCGTGTAACACACAATCAATAGAGCGTCCATCTGGACGACGCACATGAATCAGGTCAGACTCCAATATTGGACGATACTTTTTGAAGAAGTCAACCCATTTCTTAACGACTGCCTTTGTCTGTTCGGTATCAAAAAGCCGAGGACCGCGATAGCACGCAATCACACCGCTGCCGAAGTTCTGTGCAAGGTGTGCCTCATAGTCATCAAGGTGTTCGCAAAGCGGCTCAAATGTTGCGGCTTGTCCACCACCGTGATACTCTACCAGTGGAACGAACATCCAGCCCATACTCGGTGTCTTTTCATACGTGGCATCGTAGATATTCTGCCGTGCAATCAGAATTTGCCGTTCACGAGGTAAACTAAAATTCGTTTCGCGATAGCCCATACCGCACTTGTTTGACCCATTGAGGTAATAATTATCTGGTGAATTGATATAGATACCGCGTTTTCGGCATTCGTGGTAAAAATTCACGCACACTTCCCACTGACGCAATTGCGAATCCGCCAAGCCGTTATGGTGTGCGTGATTCGTTGAAGCACAGACATCACCGTGATAAGGACCATCGGTCTCAATAATATCCATACCGGTTGCATCCATGAAATTTAGCACACGTTTGACATAACCATCTCCCCATGCACTCGCAAGACAAGCACTCTGCCCAAATCTACTGCCGGGTTTTCCGGTTTCTGGGTCAATACAGTTGTATTCTTCACCCACACCTCGCGAAGCACACATCAGCGTATAACCACCGAGTTGAATAC
>JAPPMR010000533.1 GCA_028818995.1 Candidatus Poribacteria bacterium
GACGTGTTGTGCTCAAATGCGACTACCTCTATCCGCTTATGTTGCTGTTTAATGAGCTCAGCCAACGGACAGAAATCTCCGTCTCCGCTTGCTAAAATAACAACATCTAACACTCCGAGCATAGAGACTACGTCTACAGCGATTCCGACATCCCAATCACCTTTTGCTGAACCGTCTCCTCGCAGGCGTAAGTCTTTACTACGAATTGTATAGCCGTTATGCTCTAATAGAGAGATGAAATTACCTTGTTTAATTTCAGGAATCTGAACAATATAGACGTAGGCGGCTACAAGTTGTCGCGGACCAACAATCAGGTCAAGAAGTTTAATGTAATCAACTCGGCGTTCAAATCGATCCTTCGCAGCGTAGAACATATTTTGCACATCAACGAATACACCAACCCGCGGTTGCGCCCCTGTCTGCTTCTCTTGATTTGTAGACTCCAAATCAGATTCATCAAAATAATCTACTGTCTGCCGAATTTGGTTGAGAGCATTTCGAGATGTTTCATGCGATTTTTCAATCACATCAAAATGATTCTGTAGATCAGTTTTTAGTTGTTCTAAAGTTTGAAATTCCTTATAAACGGCTTCTTCAACTAACTTTAGCTCAACCATAAAACTTTCTTTAGCTGTTTTGATTTGTGCCAGTTCGTCGAGTTGTGCTGTGATATCCCCATATTTCGCGAGCAGCTGCTGGTGTTCAGTCTCTAATTTCATGAGGGAATTGTTAGTTTCGGCGTACTGTGTCGTTTTTTCGTGCAGACTTTCATTTTCTTGTTTTAGAAAAACAATCTGCTCTTTACTCTCCTGATAGAGGTCTTCTTTTATTTTGAAAGCCTCATTTTCTTCAAGCAGCAATTGGCAGTGCTGCTCAAGTTGTTTGTTTTTTTTCTCAATCGCTGTGTATTCTGCTTGTAAATCAACTAAAGCACTTTTAAGATGTTCAATTTCACCAGTTTGTCCGTCAATCTCCACCTGTGCTCTTTCTAAATCATTGGTATATTTTGTCTGAATCTCCTGTATTTCTGTGGAAGGCACTTGTGGAGTATCAAGAAAAGCACCGAACCGTTGCTGAGCATCTGTTTCAGAAGGGTCTTTGTGGTTTTCATACGCTGTTGTTAATAATTGAATTCCATGTGAGTGCACATCTTCCCGAGTATCCGCTAAGAGTGCCCAGACCACTTCACCAAATTCTCCTGATTCAATCAGGGGACCAGGAGATTTAAAGAAAGTATGTATTTCATCAACTACCATATATCCAACTCTTGAGATCGCATCCTCCGCTTTTTGTGAGAGGTGTTGGACAACGATTTCATCAATGTCGGATTGTCTATAAAAAGCGTTGGTTAACCTGCCCAACAACTCCTGTTTTGAAGAAGAATCTAACTTGTCGGTATTAGCGACTGGATTGGTGTGCCTTAGTAGTTGGAAAATCTCTCTTTCATTTAAAAGTATAGCAAGAAACCATGTAAGTTGGTCATGATGTATCTTTAATTTTAGATATGGTTTTATCATGAGAGTCCTCCGAAATTTTTAGCTCACACAGAGAATATGGACTAAATTTGTTTCGCTTGTGAACTGTTTTTAGATTACTTTATATGTTTTAGATTTCAGAAGTGATTGTTATACCTCCTAATACTGAATAATAAACTGAAAAAATAAACCGATTTGTTTGGTTGATATAAGGCTTTAAATTTTGATAATCTTGTTGGAACCATTCTGGACGCTGCGGGTTGCGTTGCGGGTATCAACAATGACTACAGCGTGTTTTACAATCAAATCGTAGTCTACAGTGCTGTGGTCCGTAAGAATTACAACACAATCAACACTTTCTATTAAAGCGGATGTTAGCGTTTGTGAATGGTATGTTTCCCCTTCTCCAAGATCAATGTTCGAAACATGTGGATCATGATATAAAATATGTGCACCTTTGTCAAGCATTAATCTGATTACTTCAAACGCAGGAGATTCACGGGTATCTCCGATGTCTTTTTTGTATGCCACACCTAAAATTAAGACATTTGAGCCATTGAGAGGTTTCCGATGGAGATTTAGTGCATTAACGACTTTGTCAAGAACATATTTCGGCATGTTGCTGTTAATTTCACTTGCAAGCTCAATGAATCGCGCGTGGTAATTGTAATTACGTGCTTGCCAAGAAAGATAGTGTGGATCAATTGGAATACAGTGTCCCCCAAGACCGGGTCCCGGATAGAAAGGCATGAATCCGAAGGGTTTGGTTGCAGCAGCATCAATAATTTCCCATACATCTAAATCCATCCGATCACATATAAGTGCGACTTCATTTATTAATCCTATATTCACGCTCCGAAATGTATTTTCTAACAATTTTACCATTTCCGCTATTCGAGGAGAGGTGACAGTGTAGATTTTATTGATAAATTGCTCGTAAAAAGTCTTGGCAACTTGGGTGCATTTTGACGTAACACCACCGACAATTTTAGGCGTATTCGTCATAAGGTATGTACTGTTCCCTGGTTCAATTCGTTCAGGTGAAAAAGCAAGATAGAAATCAAGACCTACTTGTAATGATTCAGTAGAATCAGAACTTAAACTCGGAGGGTTGGTGCTGCAGTCGGTTTTAAGTTTTGTTTTGCTGAGGTTGGGTTGCAGTTTTGGGAGCACAATTTCTTCTGTCGTACCAGGATAGGTTGTGCTTTCAAGGATTATCAGCTGTTCGGAATGCAGATATTGGGCAATTTGCTCAACAGCAGCGGTGATAAATTGCATATTCGGTGTCTTGTTTTCATTCAAAGGAGTTGGCACGCAAATGTTGATGGTATCAAGTTCACTCAGAACACGAAAATCTGTTGTGACCTGAATTTGTCCTGACTCAATCAGCGGACCGAGGATAGTATCAGGAACATCAGGAACGTCAGAGATACCGCGTTTCAGCCGTTCAATTTTTTCTGGATTTATGTCAATCCCAGTGACTCTGAAACCTGCCTCTGCAATAGCAACCATAAGGGATAGCCCAACATACCCAAGACCTATTACGCCAGCATGTGCAGTGCAGGATTCTATTTTCTTTAATAACATCATAAATTAAAATTGAAAGTTTGAAAATCTATATTTCATTTCAAATTCAACATCGAATTAGCCAACGCGAAGCAGTATAGAGGTTTGTAAAGATTTTCTCTGGCTTAGATATTTTGGTAGTTGAATCAGAATTGGAATAGCGGTTATAGGAATCGCGACCGTGCCCTGTTAAAACAAGTATCGGTAATGCACTGGCACTTCGAGCTGCTTGCATATCTGTGATTGAATCGCCTATGAAATATGTTTTTGACACGTCTATATCATGTTCGCGTGCGGCTTGGATTAACATTCCCGGTTCCGGCTTTCGGCATTCACATCCTGCTTCTGGATGGTGTGGACAATAATAAACTTTACATATCTGTCCCCCTGCTTCCTCAATTTCAGCAAGCATCCGGCAATGAATATCAGCTAAATGCTGCTCGGTATAAATTCCTTTGCCAATTCCCGCTTGATTGGTTACCGCAATAATACGATAACCATTATGGGTTAAGTCTCGTATCGCTGCCAACGCATTCGGGAGAAAGACAAATTCTCTCCAGTTGCGGACATAGCCGTAGTCCGGCGGATTTACGTTTATAACTCCATCCCGGTCAAGAAAGACAGTTTTCATGTTGTATCACCAATACGGCTATTCAGTTAGGTTTAGATATTCAGAAAATTGGTATTAATGTTATGTTTCGGGCAATGTCTCAATAGCCTGATGTAGTTCTTCTGGTGTGACAGTTGCACACCCCATTTTCCCAACCACAACCCCTCCTGCAAGACTTGAGAGTTGGGCAGCACTGTGGTAACCGACTTGTGCCGCAAGCGCAAGTGTAAAAACAGCAGCCACCGTATCTCCCGCTCCTGTCACATCCGCCACTTCTTTTGAGTGTGATGGTAGGTGTACTACTTGTAACGTGCCATCGGAATCACGCGTAAATAGAGACATCCCTTCCTCCTCACGCGTAATTAATAATACTTCCAGCGATAACTGATCCAATATCTTTTCACCTATAGCAATTAGGTGTGGCACATCAGTAATTTCTTGTTGTACAGCCGCCCCTGTTTCTTTATGGTTCGGCGTAAGCGCGGTTACACCTTGATAATGCCAAAAATTATTCTGCTTTGGGTCAACAATAATTGGTATACCATAAGGTTTGGCATGCGTTACGACATCCTTTATCAACTCAGCACTGACAACACCCTTGTCATAGTCAGCGAAAATAATTGCATCGCTCTCTGCCATTTGAGATATTATAGAACTTATTAGACGTTCCTTTATTAAAACACTGATTTCCTGCTTAGATTCCCTATCAATCCGAAGTAAATGGTGTCCGTGATGCAGAAACAAAGTTTCATGCCTATTGACTTTTTGCTGTAGCGAATCAGTGGTAGCAGTGCTAACGATCACGCGAGTTTTTTTGCTTGTGGGGCGCTGGACATCTATACAGATGTCAGCGGTACCTACGCCTGTATGCTTTAGCATCTGGATCAGTTTTTCGCCATCTCTGTCTTTTCCAATCACACCGACCAGTTCTGCTTTGCCACCTAAACTGACGATATTTTGTGCGACGTTGGCAGCACCACCACAACCGGATCTTTCAGCAGCCATTTCAAATACTGGAACCGGTGCTTCAGGCGAAATGCGGTCTACATCTCCCCAGATGTACTCATCTACAATGATGTCTCCGATTATCATCACCTTTTTATTTTTAATTTGAGTAAAGACATTTTTTAAATTCACAAGATTATATTAGCATAACTCAATAGGTTAAAGCAACAAACATTCTCAACCAAGTATGTGTAACTTTTTCCAAAATTTCTTGAAGAAAAACGTAACTGATTACAACAAACAGGATAAATGAAGGCTGAGGAAAGACTACTACTCCAACTTGGTAGTTTTTCTATTTTCACTTGAATCTTTGCCCTATTCCTGCTAAAATTCTTTAGAAATCACTTTAAGGAACATTTATACTGAAAAACGCTGTATTGCTGAAAGTCTGCGCGAGAATTTTAAGAAATAATAAAGAACATAAGTCCCAAAAACACCAATATAAGATTATCTTAAGGTGTACTCCAAGAAAGCAAACAAAAGGTTATGTGAAATTTATGAACACGTTTTTACGTTTACGTTTTCTATTTCTTTCCCTGATAATTTTAGGATTTCAAAGTTTCTCTCCATTCGTTTTTGCTGAGGAAACCTCTGATGAAAACATTGTAACCAAAAGTCCACAGTTTCCAGAAACATCCACTTATAAATTGCAGATTGGGGACAGTATTGTTGTTACTGTTGAAGGTTATCCTGAATATACTAAAGACCGCGTTCCCATTCCTATTCAACCAGATGGCTATATCTCCTACCCACTCATTGGGTTAATCAAGGCAACAGGTGTAACAGTTTCAGAACTTGAAGCACAGATGCAGCGGGTTTTCGCCAAGAAACTTCCGAGCGCCCGAGTGTTTGTTACACTCATGCAACCCAAACGACACATTCTGGTTTTCGGAGCAGTTGATCAGAGACCGAGAGGAAACATGCATATTTTTGAAACAGGACAAGTTTATTTGATGCATGCTTTGGCGGCGGCAGGAATCAACTATGAACTGGCTGATCTAACCAAAATTACAGTCTGGCGCAATGGTGAGATTTTTAAAACAGTAAATTTCGAAGAGCATATTCAAACAGGTGGCGTTGATATTCCTTTGAAAGATTATGATATTGTTATTGTGCCTTCTATTTATGCACAACGACGGATTCGTGTAATTGGAGCAGTCATAACTCCCGGCTTTTATCCAATTACAAATAATCAGATCCCTGCTGACCAAGCGTTGAAACTTGCAGGTGGTTCCAGAGCTGACTTCGCAGATTTAAAAAAGGCTGAGATTATCACCGGTCCCGAAAATACCCCTATTGATCTCACTTCGGAAAATGTTAGCGCAATGTTGAAACCAGGGGATGTTTTATTTATTCCACTGGCTGAGGCAAAAATTAGCGTTGTCGGAGCAGTAGATGAGCCAAGTCAATATGTAATTACTGAACCGATACTTTTAAGAGATGCTGTGGCAATGGCAGGTGGATTAGACGAGGAGAAAGCCAACCCCAAAAAATGTATCCTTACACGTGCCGATGGAACACAAGAAGAACTTGACTTTAATTTAGTTCAGTCAGAAATTTATCTTCACCCAAACGATCAACTCCGGATATTAGAAAGAACACGAATTGATTGGCGAGTTTTGAGCTTCGCTGCTTCGTTGACAAACTTAGTCGTAAGTGTTTGGTTAAGATACAGATAAAAAAACAAGAAAGAAAATATATGTTCTCTATTCCATTTTTATCCTTTCTTATTTCCTTAGTGTTCAGTCTACATTTATATTATAGGTCGCGATTCGGAGATCGCTCCTACAGAAATCTTATCTATTGTAGGAGGGAACTCCGATTCCCGACTATTGCCTATAATTTTAGAATGGGCTGTCCATTAGGGCGTATTCATGGAAAACGAGAATGAGGTTAATATGCCAGAAACAACTGATCGACAACTTGAACAAATTACAGAAATTCGATTATCAGACTATTTTTGGATACTTTTCCGGAATAAATGGAGTGTTCTTGCAATCTTTTTACTTTGTGTCTTTGGTGCATTCCTCGTAACCGATTTCACACCACCAGTTTATCAATCCGAAACAACGCTTCGTATCCTTGATGACCAATCCGCATCTTCATTACTTTCACAGTTTCCACTATCGGGATTCCTCAAAGGCGCATCATTAGGCACTTACGCGACTTTGATGCAATCCAGAGACTTAGTGATTGCCCCAACAGTTAGCCAACTTATAGATGAAGAACTGTTGACACCACAACCAATTCACCGAGGTGACACATTGAAGTGGTTGGCAAATCTTCTGAATGTTGAATTGGATTCGACCGTGACTGAACAAGGTGAACTCACTGATACTGAGTGGAAAGACTATTTCATCAAAACGCTTATTGATGAGAAGTTAAAGGTTGAAGAGTCCCAAGATGGTAACGTTATCACCCTTACTGTGAAACAACAGTACCCAGAATACGCGCAGCTTTTATGTAACAGAATTGCCGCTGTTCTCATCCAAGTTGTTGATGCAGAGAAAACGGAAAATATGCAATGGTGGGAAAAACCACTCCCGCAAGAAATGTTGGAGGAAGCAAAGCAGAACCTGAAAAGTTCGGAGCAGCAACTCTTTGAATTCCAGCAAGAAAATACGGAGTTGACTTTAAATGCCGAGGCGGGAACCCAAGCTCAACTCATTGTAGCCTTGCAATTGAGTGAAAACGAATTAACGAGCCAATTGGCTGCTGCTGAATTGAGACTTTTAGCATATCAAGATGACCTTGAAAAAATTGAAGAAAATCTTATTTCAGAAACGAAAACAAAGAACCCTTCATATTCCAAACTGAATGACAACTTGAACGAATATGAAATTGAACGAAAGGCACTTATCGGAAAATACGGGGATGTAACACATCCTGAAATTACCTCTCTTGATGAAAAAATAAAAGAAACAAAATCACGCCTTACCAAAGAAGAAAAAGAAATTACAAGCACAACGTCATCTTTCAACCCGCTTCATCAAGCACTCACAGAAAAGGTCAATGAAGCAGAAGCTGCAATTAAGAGCCTTAAGAAACAAAAGGAAGAGGTTTCTACTCAAATCAATGAATATCTCAAAACACTTGGGAGTTGGTCAGATGAACAGTTGAAGATGTTTCGTCTTAAGCGCGATGTTGAAATTTACACTGCACAGGTCGTTGCTTTAGAGGCGAAAATACGGGAGTCACAAATTGTTGCTGAAGCCCGCACAGATAGTCTTAAGGTATTAGATCAGGCCCGCCTTTCAGAAGAGCCTATCAAACCTCGGATGAAATTAAATCTCGTTTTAGGAGCAATGCTTGGTGGACTACTCGGTCTTACATTTGCAGTTGCTAAAAATTACTTCAAAGACACATATTTGCGATTAGAAGATTCTGTCCGTCAATTGGATTCGCTGCCGGAACCGCCAAGTTTTCTCGGTGTTATTCCCTCCATTAAAAAACGGAGCGCTTATCGGATCCCCCTCATTGTAAATGACGCACCTAACTCCAGAACAGCAGAAGCGTTTAGAGTGCTTGTAGCGAAACTACCATTCCTTAACCTCGGTGGTGGATTGAAAACTGTTCTTGTCACAAGTTCTACCCGTGGAGAAGGGAAGAGTACGGTTTCTTCCAATCTCGCTGCTGCGCTCGCGCAAAAAGGGAATAAGGTATTACTCATAGATGCGGATATGCGTAGACCGTCGCAACACACATTTTTCCCGACAGAACAACTTCTTCAGATAACATCTCCTGATGAGATTCATACATCCGAAGACTCTGTATCCGATCCACAAGAGGTCACTCATAGTGACACCCGTAAACCGGGATTGAGCGAAGCACTTATCAGTGTAAACACCGAAAATAGTTATGATGTTTTTCAGTCAACAGTGAGGCAGACTGGTATTCCCAATTTGCACCTCGTGCCGGGAGGTACTGTGCCTCCAAATCCTATTGAGTTATTAAATTCAGATATGATGACGGAATGGTTGGAATTAGTAAAATCTGAATACGATGTAATAGTGATTGATTCCCCACCTGTGCGTGCAGTAGCGGACCCGGTTATTTTGGCAACTATCGTTGATGCTGTCGTTTATGTATTTGACATTACAAAAACTAAACGTTTTGATGTGTTGACAGGGATAAAACATCTTAAGGAAGTTTTGCCATCAAAAGGTGTCGGAGTGCTATGTAATATGATAAGTCCAAAGCACGCCAAATCGTATGGATACTATAACAGACATGCAGGTTATTATGAACTGACAGATGAAGGGAGTTAAGATAACCCCATGCAAGACGTTTAGGATTCCATTTTTCCTAAAGCTGCGGGGGGACGCGATCTGCCAACAAATCCAGCGAGCACAACCATTGTTAAGATATGTGGAAAACTTTTTATCAACTGATCAGGAATTTGCCACTGATTAGCGAGTTCTAAAGAAGAAGCAAATCCGAAGAGGAAACACGCAGCAACGCCATAGAGAGGATGCCATTTTCCAAAGATTACAGCTGCAAGTGCCACGTATCCTCGGCCGGCGGAAATACCTTCTGTAAAATAGTGAACTTCGGATGTGAGGAAACAACCGCCAGTCGCTGCAAAGACACCACTCAATAGGACACCAAAATACTGCCACTTTGCGCGACTTAAACTGAGTGTTTTGAGTGCTTCGGTAGATTCCCCTGCAGCACGTAACCGCAAACCCCACGGCGTTTTGAAAAGTAGGATATGGCTCGTTACCATCAACACAGGGAGCAAATAAACAAGAACACTGTAGGAACCAATGAATGGCAAATCCATCTCTGGTAACCCTGGCACCCTATCAGTGGTAGGGACAAGATACTCAGTGATACCTAACGCCAGAATGTTTATCGCAATACCCGTGACAATTTGTTCAGCACGAAAAGTGATTGTGGCAATTGCATGTAACAAGGCTATTACAACCCCTAAACCGATGCCAACGGACAATCCAATCCAAGCAGAACCTGATGCCTGTGCACCAACCACATAACCGTACGCCCCGATGAGCATCATACCCTCAAGGGCAATATTAATAATGCCCGAACGTTCGGAATAGATTCCACCGAGTGCAGCAAAACCGAGTGGTGTTGTCATTCGTAATGTGCTTGGAATCAAATCTAAAATCATCCGTTATTTCTCTTTGAAATACCTTCCATGCAGACCAATCCGATAATCAGTAATCCTTGACCGGCAAGAAATAAACCGCGCGGCACTTCTAATATAAGTTCTATATCTAATGCCACTTTATTAAGTAAACCAAATAACAGTGCAGCTGCAAATACACCAAACGGATGATTTCTACCCAAAAGTGCTACAGCAATTCCGGTGAAACCCCATCCAGATGAAAAACCATCTAAGAATCTGTACCGATACCCCATAACGTCTGCAACACCTGCTAACCCAGCAATTGCGCCGCTGAGTGCCATTACCCATACTG
>JAPPMR010000914.1 GCA_028818995.1 Candidatus Poribacteria bacterium
AAATGAACAGGAATAAAGATGCGTCGGTTTCTGATAGACGAAAATATTTCTCCGCAATACCGTACGCAATTGTTTTACCATGAGCCATCTCTAACAGTCTTGGCGGTTGGCGATGAAGGTGCGCCTCCGAAAAGCACGCCAGACCCAGAAATCTTAGTGTGGTGTGAACAGAACCAATTTAGCTTGATAACAAACAATCGGAAAAGTATGCCGCAACATCTTGAAGATCATCTATCAGCAGGACACCATGTACCGGGCATTTTCACGATTAATCTCGAAGTGCCAATGGGAAAAAATATTGACGAGTTGATTCTCATCGCTGGCGCATCTGACGAAGACGAATATATTGACCAAATTACTTACATCCCACTTTAATGACTAATACTGATTTTGATGATGGAGTTTTGAGGTTGCTGATAAATGAAGAACCGCGGGCACACACGCTTCATGACAAATCTATTTTGCGTTGAAAGGCGAAATAGCGGCAAAACGCAAACCTAAACGCAATCTGAAAATAAGTTGACATTCCATGAGATTTATACTAAACTCTAAGTCTTATGAGAGATTCAATGGAGTAGGTTATGGATTTATCAAAAGAAAAAAATTCCTCGTTATCCATATCAGCCGTGGACCTGTTCTGTGGTGTTGGTGGTCTGACGCATGGCCTTCAACAAGCAGGGATAAATGTTGTTGCCGGGCTTGATGTTGACGAAACGTGTAAGTACGCCTTTGAAAAAAACAACCCCTTTCCAGAAAAAAGTAAAGCAAAATTTATCTCAAAGGACATTCGTGAATTTACGGGTGCTGAACTTTCGGCATTATATCCAGAAGATAGCATCAAGATTCTTGTTGGGTGTGCGCCATGTCAACCTTTTTCTGCGCATACGCGAAAGAATAAGGATCGAAGTTCAGATGAGCGGTGGAGCTTACTTGATGACTTTGGCAGATTGGTCGAAAAGGTGAACCCTCATCTGATAGCGTTTGAGAATGTACCCCTCATCAGAAAAGAGAATATCTTTAGGAATTTTTGTAATAGACTTCGTTCACTCTATTATTATTTGCATCCAGAATTAATGGTCTACTGTCCTGACTACGGTGTCCCGCAAAAACGGCAGCGTCTGGTGCTAATTGCTTCGACTTGGGATAATTTTGAGCTTCTTCCAAAAAGGCACTCCGGTTCTCCGGAGGATGGATTGCTCCCTCTCCAAACTGTTAAAGATGCCATTGGTGCCCTCCCTGAAATTGATGATGGTGATGTGTCTGAATCAGATCCCCTTCATCGCTCAAGGAAACTAACTGAAATCAATAAAAAACGTATTAAGCAATCAAATCCTGGTGGGACATGGAAAGATTGGGATGAGGAGTTGCGTTTACCGTGTCACCAAAAGCCTTCGGGGAAAGGGTATACAACGGTTTATGGTCGTATGGAATGGGAGTATCCGGCTCCAACAATAACGACACAATTTAACAATTTGGGCAGTGGAAGATTCGGACATCCTGAACAGCATAGAGCTCTTTCACTTCGAGAGGGTGCCCTTCTGCAAACGTTCCCAAAAGACTATAAGTTTGTTGAACCCGATTCACCAATCACAGTGAGTCGCATAGCGTCCTACATCGGAAATGCTGTTCCTGTTCAACTCGCAAAAGTTATAGGCGAGAGTATACAGAAACATGTAAGGGAAAATGTCAATGAATGAACAACATAGTAAGTATCAGATGAATATCAGCAATACCGTACTATATCATCTTGGTATTAATCTTTATAGTAATGTTCCAGCAGTTTTATCTGAGGTGGTTGCAAATTCTTGGGATGCTGATGCTACAAATGTTTATGTTGAAATAGAAAAAGACAAAATTACTATCACCGACAATGGTCACGGGATGACGCTCAAAGACATCAATGAAAAGTACCTTTTAGTCGGATATCCAAGGAGAATGCATAACGAGGCTGTGACGGACCGCTACAAGCGAAAAGTCATGGGCAGGAAGGGTATCGGCAAGCTTTCACTTTTTTCAATTGCCGAAACTGTTAAAGTCGAAACTTTAAAAGACAGCGTAAAAAATGGTTTTTTAATGTCAAAACAAGAAATCGATGACCATATTGAGCAGAAAAATGAACAACCTTATGAACCCAAACCTCTATCCGAATCTGAAATAGAACTTACAGAAGACGGCACTCGAATTGTACTTACTGATCTAAAGAAACGGATTACCAAAGCCCATCCAAATTACTTACGGAAGCGGATCGCGCGCCGGTTTAGTATCATTGCTGAAGCTGATTTCAATGTTTTTGTTAATGGATCGCCCGTTGAAATTGCAGATCGTGATTACTTTGATAAAATTCAGTATCTCTGGTACTACGGAGATGAGAGTGAGAAATATGTAAAATTATGCAACAATTTGGAGAATCCTGAACATATAGAAAAAAAAGATGGGGTAATTGAGATAAGAGATGAAGATAATATTGAAAATTTGACAGATTCTGTCAAAGGTTGGATTGGAACTGTCCGAAAGCCAAATGAACTGACAGACACAAATGTAGCTGGAAAAAAAGATGTAAATGAAAACCTCAATAAGATTGTAATAATGGTTCGCGGTAAACTTGCACAAGAAAACATCCTTGATGATTTCAGGCAATCGGGGTTCTATACCAAATACCTTATTGGCGAAATTCATGCAGATTTCTTGGATATGGATCATTTAGATGATATTGCCACGACCAGCCGTCAAGAGATTATTAAAGACAGTCCGAGGTATGAGGAACTTAAGGTCTGGATGAAAAATGAATTGTTTCATATTCGAGATAAATGGGATGAATGGCGTTCTGAAATAGTGACGAGGGAAGTCAACGAGATTCCGGCAATTAGGGAATGGCTTAATGAATTAAAGTCTGAAGAACGAAAACAAGCAGAATCACTTTTTAATAAAATAGGCAAAGTTCATTTTGATAATGACGAAAATAGGAAGCAACTATATATACATACTGCCTTAGCATTTGAGAATCTTCTATACAAAGGTGCTCTTGAGCAATTGGAACGAATATCAGTAGAAAATATACCCGCCTTCATGGAGATTTTAAGTAATTTTGACGATTTTGAAGCATCACTGTATTATCAAATTATCCAAGAGAGATTAAGGATCATTTCTATGCTACATGAGAAGGTAGAAGATAATGCTGTGGAAAAAACCATTCAGGAAATTCTTTATGAACACCTCTGGCTGTTGAATCCTTCATGGGATAGGGCAACAGAAACACCGTATATGGAGCAAACCGTCAAAAAGGAATTTGGTGAGCTTGATGCAAAACTCACAGATGAACAAAAAAGTGGGCGTTATGACATAAAATATAAAATGACAGCGGGGAAACATGTCATCATTGAGCTTAAACGTGCTGATCGGACCTTGAATCAGTATGAATTGCTTGATCAGGTTGAAAAATACGGTGAGGCACTGCGGAAGTTAATTCGGGCGACTGGCAAGAATGAACCAGTTGAAATCATCTGCCTTGTTGGGAAACCACTTGCGCAATGGTTAGAAGATGATGAACGGAGGGAACGGTCTAAGAGAACAATGGCAGAACAAAATGTCCGGGTTGTACTTTACGATGAACTTATTGAGGATGCATATCGAACTTATAATTCTTTTTTAGAAACTCGCCACGAACATGGTAGGGTTTATCGGCTTATCAAAAACCTTGAAATTGAAGTGCCAGAGGTAGATTGAAATTGGTCTTGATATTACAACACAACGTAAGAAATGGCTGGAAAATTAGAAACGCCAGCGACCAGGGAGCTTTGTATTTACTTATCAAGAGACTACAATGAACGAGATAAATTCCCCAAAACATTGGAAAAATGTCCAACTTAAAGAAATTGCCAGTTTAAGACGTGAAAGTATCCAGCCAGAAAACGATCTATGCTTAAATTATGTGGGACTTGAACATATTGATTCGGGAGAAAGCCAATTGAAGCGTTGGGGAAATGCTTCGGAGGTAAAAAGCACGAAAAGTCGTTTTTATCCCGATGATATTTTATATGGTAAATTACGAGCTTATTTGGATAAGGTCGTAATTGCCGAAATGGAGGGAATTTGTTCTACCGATATTCTCGTCGTTACTGCAAACTCGAAAACGATTCCAAGATTTTTAGTTTATCTTCTCCATACTCATCCACTTATTAGTCATGCTGTAGCAACATCAACTGGAGTAAATCACCCAAGAACTTCGTGGAATTCTTTGGGTGAATTCGCTCTTGCACTCCCCCCACTCCGCGAACAACGCGCCATTGCCCACATTCTACAGACGATCCAAGAAGCAAAATCCACTCGACAACGCGAGATTGAATTAGAACAAGAACGCAAAGCAGCGTTGATGGATCACCTCTTTTCACACGGCACGAAAGGTGAACCCCACAAACAGACAGAGATTGGTGAGATACCTGAGAGTTGGGAAATTGTTCAACTCAAAGAAATAGCCAATTTGAGGCGTGAAAATGTGAAACCTAAAGATAGTCAAAGTCTAAATTTTGTAGGACTTGAGCATATTGATTCGGGAGAAAGCACCTTGAAACGTTGGGGAGATGCTTCGGCGATGAAAAGTGCGAAAAATCGTTTTTATCCTGATGATGTCTTGTATGGTAAATTGCGATCGTATTTGGATAAAGCAGTTATCGCTGAAATGGGGGGAGTCTGCTCTACCGATATTCTTGTTTTTACTACAAATTCAAAAATAGCCCCAAGATTTTTAGTCTATCTTTTGCACACTGAAGTGTTCGTGAATCATGCTGTAGCAACATCAACAGGAATAAGCCACCTAAGAACATCGTGGGATTCTTTGGGAAAATTCACCTTTGTCCTTCCCTCACTTCCCGAACAACGTGCCATTGCTGCCGTTTTTCAAGCGATTGACGAAAAAACAGCAGCCCTTGAACGAGAAGTTGAACACCTGGACGAACTCTTCCACGCTATGCTTGACGAACTCATGACCGGGCAGCGATCTGCTGTGCCACTGATTGATACTGAGATGGACGTGTGAGACATCGTCATTTTTACTAAACCGACAAACTTGATAACTTTTTACTAATATGTTATACTATATACACCGAATTTCGGTGATTCATCATCTGACGTAGACCAGCGTATTACCGACTGACCTTGTTATGGCAGATTGAAAAAAAAAAGGATGAGACAAATCATAACAACTTAAAACATATATCCGAGAAGGTTTCACGCTTTTACGCTGTAGTATATAGGAACGTTGGAAAGGCTGCTTTATGACCGTTAGAGAACTCATAAAACTGATTGAAGATGATGGGTGGTATTATATAGAGACAAAAGGGAGTCATCGGCAGTTTAAACATCCACCAAAAAAAGGGCAAAGTAACGGTTCCTGGCAAGATGAGCAAAGATGTTCCAAAAGGTACACGCAACAGTGTTCTGAAACAAGCAGGACTCAAGTCATGAAGGATAAACGAATGGAATACGTAGTTATATATGAGAAGGGTGACAGCAGTTATGGTGCTTATGTGCCAGATCTCCCCGGTTGCATCACCGTAGGTGAGACGTTAGAAGAAACCCAAACGTTAATTCAAGAAGCTATTGAATTTCATATAGAAGGATTACAAGAAGACGGTGACGATGTTCCGCAACCGTCTTTAAACATTCCTGTTCAGTATGATATTCCATACCTTGGCGTACACAAAGTCGTCGAAAATTATGTACATAACGACGATCCTGCCCTCTTTTCATGTAAAGACTCTGCTGGTCATCTTTACCTTGTTACCGTTAGTGAAAACGATCAAGGTAAAACATGGCTTCGTGTTGAAATTTCTAATGAACGTTTTAATTTTATACGCTCTGGTGAAATAGACCTTCGTAAGGCGTTCACCGAAGCTGAAAATAGCATCCTGTTCCAGATAAAAAACCCACAAGATGATTCAACAGAACCTTCGCTAAAAGTTATCCAGCCCAATCAAATCGCAGATGATATGCTCCCGCTACCGGGTGAACGCCTCGGACTTAAAACTGAAACGCTTCCACCACTCAGCAGTCCTGAAGAACTGGCAATATCCAACAATAGAGAAATTCTAAACTTAACTATGAACTTTTCTGGAGTTTTCAGAACAGAGGCACCTATTGACCCTTTAGGCAAAATACTAACTGGATTGCAAAAAGTAATTAACAGAATTGGTGCGAAATGTGCTAATTCGATTTCAAAAAAGATGCCTGAAGACATAAAAAGCCCATTGGGTATCTCAATGTTAGATGTTGGTGCAGGTTCATTTGACATTCGACTTGCTTCTACAGAACTTGTTGATCTTTTTAAATCTTCTAATCTTGGAAATGCTTTTGATGAGTTTTTTAAACTCTTTAATGCCGGAAGTGACCAAGATCAACTGAAACTGTTCATGGAACAATTAGGACCAAAAGTTGCAAAAGATTACACTGATTTCCTCAAACCACTCAGTGAATCCGTAATAGATACCAGATTCACGTGGACATCGCCACATCCTGACCGCGGTGCAACAGCGCAACTATCCAAACAACAAATGCAAAAGGCTGTTGATATTCTTGAGAAAATTCAAGAAGAAACATTAGAAACAATCAGAATCTATGGAACTTTAGTCGGTATCTCTCTCAGATCCAAATCATTTGAAATAGAAACATCTGATGATAACTATTATGAAAGAGATTTTTTTAAAGGAAAGATTACGGATGAAACTTATGAGACTGAGACCGTAAAGAATGCGACAGTAAGCAAGACCTATATTGCAGAGATACAAGGATTTGTTGAAATTGGTGAAACCAAAGATGAAACCAATATTAAGTTCAGACTACTTAGTCTCAGCCAGTAATTCTACTGCAACTTAGATACAATTATGTCCGAACGTTCCGCAGTACAGGAGCCGATGCTCAAATACGCCGATGAAATCGGGTGGCAGTCTATTTCCCCATCAGAAGCGATGCAGATGCACCGTGGTGATACCGCCTCGCTTTACTTCCCTGATGTCCTGAGAGCACAACTCTTGAAACTCAATGAAGGCATCGTAGACGATTCTAATTGCGATGAGATTATGCGGCAACTCGGTCTACTCAACGCAACACTTGAGGGAAATCAGAAAGCACTTTCCTGGATGCGCGGTGAACAGTCAATTTTCGTTGCGGATGAAAACCGCAACCGCAACGTTAACCTCATCGACTTTGAAAATCCCGATAATAATCTATTCCATGTTACCGATGAATGGGAACATCAAAACGCAGCGCATCGCAATCGCGCCGATGTAGTGTTCCTGATTAACGGGATTCCCGTAGCAGTCGTGGAAACCAAAAACGCTGGTAAACCAGACGGATTAGCACTCGGTGTCGAACAAATCCGCCGCTACCACAACGAAACGCCGGAGATATTCACCACCGCCCAACTCTTCGGTGTCACGCAACTCCTTGACTTCTTCTACGGCGTGACATGGAACGTGACTCGCAAAAATCTGTTCAACTGGAAAACCGACGAAGCCACTAACTACGAGCAGAAAGTTAAAACCTTCTTCAATCGCGATAGTTTTTTGAAGGTCCTACAGCGGTCCATTATCTTCCAGAGCAAAGACGACCAACTTACCAAAATCGTGTTGCGTCAACATCAGACGCGCGCTGTGGAGAAAGTAATTGAACGGGTTCAGGATCCGAACAAACGGCGCGGACTTGTCTGGCATACACAAGGCAGCGGCAAAACCCTCACCATGATAAGCATCGCTGCCCGGCTACTACGCGGTGGAGAACAGACAGAAAAACCGACTGTGTTGATGGTCGTTGATCGCAATGAACTCGAAAGCCAACTCTTTAGAAACATCACCGGCTACGGCATCACCGCGCTTGAGGTCGCGCAAAGCAAGGATGATTTGGAAAGGATTTTAGCCTCCGATTATCGCGGCTTGGTCGTGTCAATGATTCATAAATTCGACAAGAGACCCGCGAACCTCAACACCCGTGAAAGCGTAGCAGTGCTGATTGATGAAGCACACCGAACAACCGGTGGCGATTTCGGGAATTACCTGATGGCTGCGCTCCCCAACGCAACCTATATCGGATTCACCGGCACCCCAATTGACAGCCTCTCTAAAGGCGAAGGCACATTTAAGGTGTTTGGGGTAGATGATAAACAGGGATACTTGGATAAATACGCAATTTCCGAATCTATCGAAGACGGCACCACTGTCCCTTTGAATTATACCCTTGCCCCATCTGAATTACAGGTTAATCGCGAGACATTGGAACGGGAATTCCTAAGCCTCGCGGTAACAGAGGGAGTGAGTGATCTGGAGGAGCTTAACGCGATCCTTGACCGTGCTGTTCAGTTGAAGGAGATAATGAAAGCACCTGAGAGGGTAGATGGCATTGCTGAATATGTCGCCAAACACTTCAAAGACACCGTAGAACCGATGGGATTCAAAGCGTTTCTGGTCGCTGTAGACCGCGAAGCGTGCGCACTTTACAAAGAGGCATTGGATAAGTATTTACCGCCGGAATACTCAGAGGTCGTCTATTCTCCCTATCATCAAGACCCTGAGAATCTAAAAGCGTATCATTGCTCCTCTGATGAAGAAAAGGATATCCGCAAAAAATTCATCAACAAAAATGAACAACCAAAGATATTGATTGTAACTCAGAAATTATTGACCGGTTTTGACGCGCCGATTCTTTACTGCATGTATCTTGATAAACCGATGCGCGACCACGTGCTATTACAAGCGATTGCGCGTGTCAACCGACCCTATGAGGACGAAGACGGCTTGGTAAAACCCGCCGGTTTCGTCTTAGATTTTGTTGGTATCTTTGAGAACCTTGAAAAAGCACTTGCCTTCGATTCTGACGAAGTCGCGAGCGTGATTCAGAATATTGACGTGCTCAAAGCGGCTTTCGCCAAGCAGATCCGCGAGGATGCAGCGGCTTATTTACCGTTTGCCGCCGGTTGGGACGATAAGGCGAAAGAACGAGCCATTGAACATTTTGACGACAAAGACAGTCGAGAAGTTTTCTTCAAATTCTTCAAAGGGTTACAAAATCTCTATGACATTCTTTCACCGGATGCCTTCTTACGCGAATTCATAGCGGATTATCAGGCATTAGCAACCCTCTATGGATTAATTCGTAATGCACATTCTGACCGCATTTACATTGATAAGGAGTTGACCGCCAAGACGCGAGAACTTTTACAAGTGCACACGGAGAGCCACCTATTTGAATTACCCGATGCCGTTTATGAACTGCAAGCGGACACCTTGCAGAAAATGGATCAGAGTGATACATCCGATACGGTCAAGGTGCAGAATTTAAGGAAGGCACTGCATCGGACGGTAGCAAGCGAAGGCAAATCAAAGCCGTTTCTAATTTCCATCGGTGACCGGGCAGAAGCAGTCGCAGAGGCTTATGAAAGCCGTCAGATGGCGACGCAAGATGTATTGGCTGAGTTTAGAAAATTAGCAGAGGAATATGCACATGCCGCAAGAGAAAGCGAACACCTCGGTTTGGATGAGAACACCTTTGCGGTCTACACAGTACTTAAAGACGTTATAGAAAACGTTACTTCAGAACAAGCGCAAGCTGTCAATCAAGTATTTGAGCAATTCCCTGACTATCAATGGGACAATCAGCAAGCCAGCCAGCTGCGGATAATGCTTTATCGCACATTGGAACCCACAGTTGGAATAAAAAATATAGTCGAAACAGCAAATAAATTGTTAAGATTGGAACGCTTATGAGCACCAATAAAGCAGATTTGAAAGGGGCGGTAAAACAGTGGGCAGACCGTATCGGTGTGAAGGTGCGGGAGATTCATCTCCGTCAGATGCAACGGAAGTGGGCATCAATATCGACAAATGGACGTTTGACGCTCAACACCGATCTACTCAACCTACCAGAGACGTTGACAGAATTCGTCATTGTCCATGAATTGGTGCATCTCCTTGTTCCTAATCACGGTAAGCTGTTTAAGGGTTATATGTCTGCGTATCTTCCAGATTGGGAGGAAAGACAGAATCGTTTAAGATTGCTTTAACTGACATTTCTCAAATCTATCAAGGATGTAGTAAACATCACGAGATCATAG
>JAPPMR010000893.1 GCA_028818995.1 Candidatus Poribacteria bacterium
TGGAAGTTCAGATGGCACCATCCGGTTTTGGGATATTGAGACGAAAAAACCTCGCCAGACCAGCATTACTGGACATGCGTGGATAAGAAACGCGTCTTTTATAAAAGATAATTCCACACTCGCAAGTGTTTCATCAGATGGAATAGTCACCGCCTGGGATCTGAAGAATCACCATAAAACGACTCACAAAACCAAAAAGACACTTGAGATACCAAGATCATGGGGTTCTTACGTATCCCTTGTGCTTTCACCTGATGGAACAAAACTTCTCACCCGTGGTCTTGTCCACGATTCGTCTGACCCTAATTTTGATAATTACGAACTCCGTCTGACTGATGTTAAAACGGGACGTGAGTTGGCGGCTTTTCCAGACGATAATGAGAAAGTTTTTTCTCCTGACGGGAAAACCATTGCCGGTAGTCGCGGAAACACAATCTACATCTTAAATGCGGAATCGGGTGAAAAACTTAAAATAATAACCTCATACCACGGTGAGAATTTTGATGATGACGAATCTTTTGTTGAAACTGTAGCATTCTCACCAGATAGTAAAAAGATTGTCAGCGGGAACGAGGGCGGACAGGTTCAAATGTGGGATGCGAAAACAGGGGTTGCTTTAACTTCTTTCTTTAAAGAGCAGACTTCAAGTGGTAATGGGCGCACGTTTCCTATTCGTTCATTTGCGTTTTCCTCAGATGGTTTGCTACTTGCTGTGAGAGACCGGAACAAGATTCGTTTGTTTGGAAGTTCGAAACAAATGCATTTCAAAGAAGTGTCCCTAGATGCTAATTTGTATGACGATACATTACTGTTTTCGCCAGATAATAGTGTACTTATTACCTGTCTTTATGAAGGCAAAATTCAATTATTTGATGTATCTACAGGGGACATACTCACGACACTTGATGAGCACACCAACATGATAGAAGCGTTGACATTTTCGCCTGATAAGAAAACGCTTATTAGTGTTGGAGGAGGTACAATTCTCTTTTGGGACTGGGAGAAAGTTATCGCGAGTGCGCGCAATAAGGATCAAAAACGTGAGGATGATGTAGAAATTCACTCGAAGGAACAGCCTGCGGAAAATGTGGTACAATTCATTGAAAGTTCATCACCAATAGCGAAAAGTTCAAAACATGCTTTGACTTTAGCAGAGGTATATCTCGCAAACGAATGGTATGAAGAGGCATTAGAACGGTACAAAAGAAACCTATATATTACTACATCAAAGACGTTTCCAACGCCGAAAGGAGACTTAAATGTCATAGCATCGCCAAAGTTAGAACGCAAGTTGTTCAGACAGATTGCCAGAGCCAGCAAAAACGTCAAAGACATAGCAGGTTACGCCAATATGTTGAATCAGTTGATTGACCTTGTACCTGATAGACAGAACATCCAACTGAATTCACACATAACTTTGGCTAAATTTCATGCTGCAAATGGTATGCTTGAGAAGGCAAAGGAACATGTTCAGAAGACTGAATTCATTGTTGAAAATATACCCTCGGATAGTTTGGAAATCCGTATAAACGCTTACATCGCATTAGCAGAATACTATCGCGAATATGGGCAACCTGTAAAAGCAGAAGAGTATATACAGAGGACTGTGTTTATACTTGAAGACCTTCCCCCTGATGCGCTGCAAACTAAGTTAAATGCCAACTTCGCTTTAGCAGAATACTATGGGGAGTTTGGACAGTTTGAAAAGGCGGATGAATATGTTCAGAGAACTGGCTTTGTCACTGAAGACGCATGGATGGTGCTTGGTCCATTTGATAATACCGATGGAATCGGTTACGATAGAGCATACATTCCTGAGGACAGCACGGAAATAGATTTGACTGCAAAATATGATGGACTAAATGGCAAAGTGAGTTGGAAAAAGTTCTCTGATGATGATTTAGATGGTTACATTCATCTCGGAGAAAACGATGTTGATTGGCATGTCGCTTATGCCTTCGCAACCGTTATCTCCCCCGATGAACGGGAAGTTGAAATCCGATTTGATAGTGATGACCAAGGGAAAGTATGGCTCAATGGCAAAGAGGTTTTTACTCATACGAAAACCTTTATGGCAATAGTAGATACATATACTATTCCTGTGACAATCAAACCCGACAAAAACAGTATCCTCGTTAAGGTATGTAATGAACAGGGTGGATGGGCATTTTTTATGCGGATTACTGACTCAGAAGGCAACCCTTTTTCTGATTTGAAGTTTGGTAACAATGAAGAGAATTAACTGTGTGGTATTTATGAATTATAGTAAATTATGTAAATAAGTTTACATATATTCTGTAGGAACGATCTCCGAATCGCGACGAAACCCCTAATAGTCGGGAATCGGAGTTCCCTCCTACAACTCAGATGTAAAGTTAATTGTAGAATCCACTATAATAAGGATAGTTTAAGAGGAGATACAATATGGAAAACAGTCCAATTCTAAGTGGTGAACCTTTTAGTGAAGAGAAAACCGCGGAGATAGCCCAGCAATTCTTCCGTGATGGATTTGTGCATATTCCGGGTGTGCTGACTGAAAATGAGGTCACCGCACTACGAGACAAGACAGATGCGTTTTTCGCAGACCCTGAACTCGCTGAAAGAACAAACCCTGACCTTGCAGATGTCCGATATATCCAGATGGGTGCACACGCTGAATCAGGTGATACATTACCTTTCGTTTTACGGAATACGATTGAACTTGATCCGATCTTTCGGGATATGCTACTTCGTGAACCGATTTTGAGTTTGGCGGAAGCAATAGTTGGAGAGAACTGTAAGTTTTGTGGTCAGAATGTGCTTCGCAATCTGCCCGGTCTTTCTATTAGCACTTGGCATGTAGACGGTTCGGTGCATTTCCCAGTTACCGATGAGATGCCTCGCCACGACGCACGCCTAAGGATGCCTGTGATGTGGTTTACCGTTCAGATGGCATTAAGCGATATAGATACAATTGATGAGGGACCAACACAATATGTCCGTGGCAGCCATTATTCAGGGAGAGGTCCGAACGATCAAGAAAATCCTGAATTTGAAGGAAATAAACCGGTCTCTATTTTTTGCAAAGCGGGTGATATTTATCTACAAGATCCACAGTGTTGGCACCGCGGCGCACCGAACAATTCCAATAAAACTCGTTATATTATACAATCTCAGTATGCCGCATATTGGGCATATTGGCGGTTTAGTCTGTGTAACGGAGTACCAGTGCCAGAAGATGCGTTACAAGATGCAAGTGATCGCTTGCTGAGTCTGTTGGGACGCAGCCGACCAAGTGCTTAATTGAAAATTGAGGAAGATACACATGTCAGATACACCACTTTACTACAAGACAATTACAGAAGTCGCAGAACTACTATCTTCAAAGAAGTTGTCCCCGGTTGAATTGACAACTATTATGCTTGAACGCATTGAACAACATGATGGTAGACTAAAGAGTTATGCAACAGTCACTGCAGAGCATGCAATGACAGCTGCACAGCAAGCGGAGCAGGAAATTACAACCGGCAACTATCGCGGTCTACTTCACGGAGTTCCAATTGGAGTAAAAGATCTCTGCTTTACAGAAGGTGTCCGCACAATGGGTGGCGCGAAAGTTTTGCAAAACCACGTGCCTGAATACGACAGCACTGTTGTCAAAAAACTCTATGAATCAGGTGCGGTGTTACTTGGAAAACTCAATTTGACAGAAGGGGCAATGGGCGGCTACCATCCAGAATTTGATATACCTATCAATCCGTGGAACCCTGACCGATGGACAGGTTCATCATCCAGTGGTTCTGGTGTAGCTACGGCTGCAGGATTATGTTCTGGTTCAATCGGTAGTGATACGGGTGGTTCCATCCGCTTTCCTTCGGCTGCTTGTGGTATTGTTGGAATAAAACCGACATGGGGTAGAGTGAGTCGATACGGTGTGTTTGCGCTTGCTGAATCAATGGATCATGTCGGTCCAATGACCCGCAGCGTTGCGGATGCGGGGATAATGCTTGCGGCAATTGCTGGATTTGACGCGAATGACCCGACTTCTTTGCCAAATCCTGTACCTGCTATGCTTGATGGGATTGATACGGGTGTCAAAGGAGTTAGAATAGGGTTTGATGAGAATTACGCAACGAAAGATGTTGACACTGAACTTGCCGAAGCAGTGCAGACTGGCGTGGAAGTGTTAGAAGAATTGGGTGCTGAAGTTATAGAGGTGCAATTGCCGGATATGGATGAATATGTGTTGGTATGGCCAACGATCTGTTCAGCGGAAGCCGTGTTAGCGCATGCAGCTACCTATCCTTCAATGCGGGATTCCTACGGTCCTTGGTTTCAAGGCTGGCTTGATATGGGCGCACAAGTGACCGGAGCTGGATATGCCGAAGCGAATAACTTGAGAGCCGAATGTACAGGACATCTCAGGCGTGTATTTCAAGATATTGATGTGTTAGTATGTCCATCAATGTCTGCACCGCCGCACATTGTTACGCCAGAATTGCTATATGGTCCGAAAGAAACCCGAGCCGCGAGGTTTCAAAGATTTACCGCACCGTTTGACTACAACGGTGCGCCAACACTGTCTGTACCTTGCGGCATGAACAGCGAAAGATTACCTTTGAGCATTCAGTTTGTCGGCAAGCATTTGAGTGAACCGTTGCTATGTCAAGTTGGTCATGCTTATGAAAGTGCAACCTCATGGCATAATATGCATCCCAACATTTGAGCAAGAACGACGCTATTTTTGCGGAAGGTGATAACCATCTTTCCCAACCTGAATTCTAAAGAGACTCCCTCCTGCAGTGATGTAGAGTATTTTACTTGCTCCGCCACGTCCAAAGGCAACGTTAGTTGGTAATTCAGGCGTTTTGATATATCCCAATTCCTTGCCATCTGGAGCATAAACACAGATACCATATCGGGTTGCATCGCGAACTGCTACATAGAGATTGCCTTCTACATCAACTTCAAACCCGTCTGGACCGTGTTCTGGGGCATAATCAACAAGTATTTCGCGAAAAGTTGCGGTGCCATCAGACGACAGATCGTAAGCAAGCAGCGCCATCCGTCCCATACAAGTTGGCAATTCATCAGGCATCTCCCTAAGTGAACCGCTATCGTTGCTGCCGATATAGAGCGTTTTCTGGTCAGGTGAGACTGCTATACCGTTCGGTTTGCCAGAATCAGCAACTACGAGATGGACAGAACCATCCGTATCAATCCGATAGACGCCCATCACGGGTTGATCCACCGGTTCATATCCAACGTAGCGAGGGTCGGTGAAATAGATACGCCCTTGCTCATCAATCGTGAGATCATTAGGCGAATTTAAAGGTTTCCCTTCGTATAAACCTGCGATAATATCGCTTTTTCCGGTTTTCATGTCAGTTCGGGTAATCCGACGTCCACCAAAATCCGCACCTTCAGCGACCACCAAACGCCCTTGTGCATCAAACTTCATCCCGTTTGACATCCCGCTCGGTGAGCGGAAGACAGTAGTTTCGTCTGTCTCAGGGTCGTATCGCATAATGTGCCCAGCTTGCATATCTGCCTGATGTGTGAAGGTGATGTCGCTGAAATAGACTGTGCCATCCGGTGCGACGGTAGGTCCTTCGGTGAAATGTGCATCTCTGAACACCTCCTCAAGTTTAGAATCTGCTGGAAGGATCTCTTCAACATTTGTAGTTTGCGAATTCGGCATATTTTACTCCCTTTTTGTCTATTGAATGGATAGATTGTATTATCCCATTGGATATGGGCCGTGGGTCGTCACGCTTTGTCTGGCGTGTGCATAAACAGCATCCTGTATTTCAAGAATCCTCACCGCATCAGTAATCGAAGGCTCAAAATTTTTTCCATCACGGATAGCGTCAAACGCGCTACCCATCACACCTTGTATTCTTGCACCATGCGAAATGTCCTCGCTAAACTGCACGCCTTCGGTTGTGTGGACTTCAATCAACGGTTCGTCATTTTTACCATACTGTTCAAATACTGATGCTTTTGTGCCGATAAATCGGAAGAAGTGATCGCCGCCCCGTTTTCCCGATGGATATGTATAACCCGACTCAATAATTCCGGTGATACCGTTTTCTGTTCTTAACACACCGATACCGCTATCCTCTACAACACGACTATGCATTGAATTGGACATCACCGCACCTACCACCGTAATCTCCTGATCTCCCACAAACTGAAGGAATGTATCAATACCGTGTGCTGCTTCAACTGCCCAGCACCCACCGCCAGATATGCTCGGATCGTTGTGCCAATAGGAAGGTGTTGGGTCGTAACGAGAAGGCGGACCGTTGTTCAGTCTGCTGTTGTATAACACAAGGTCACCTAAGCTGTCATCTTCAAGCATATCTGTGACAATACTCACAATTTTGCTTGCCCGGTTCGGCAGTACAAGCGCGCTGAATACACCGTGTTTTTCGGATGCCTCTGCCGCAGGACGTAGCCTGTCTGCACAATCGGCAAACGGTTTATCCAACAAATAAGGGATACGTCTGTCTACACATGCCTGCACGTGAGATGGTATCTCAGTATGTTTTCCTGCAACGAGTGCTGCGTCTGGTTTAGTGGCATCAAGGCAGTTGCCCGCAGAATCGAATGCTGGCGATTGAAAGTCATTGGCTAACTGTTCGCGCGGTGAATGCTCTGCATCCATCACGCCAACGATTTCGTGTCCGAGGGTTTCTGCTGTGCGTGCCATGCTGCGCCCGTGATGGCTATAGGAAAGAACTGCTATTTTCATGATTATCTTAATGTTGAAGATTATTGTATTTGATTTACTTCACTATCTATAGAGTTTTATGTTAGCGTGCAATTCAGGAAGACTTCTGGTATTCAAGTTTTCCCTCAGCTTTATCTGCATTCCACTTGTTAACGTATTCTGGATCATGGTTATTTAAAAACTTCAAACAGTTTCTTTCTACAGCGTTCATTTTATTCGTAACATGCTTTTCTAATATCTCTTTAATAGAATCTGGTTCACCAAATATATCAAAATACTTTGCCAATCTGCTAAGAGAATTTGGTTCTCGCTGTACGCCCACTAAGTCTGGTAAAGTCTGTTTCAACATTGAAGTGGAGTCAGATAATTCCAACTTAATACTAACATCGGCTAGTGCAAATACAGTATATGTTTGGAATAAATCCTTACATTTTGGGTTCTCTACTTGCAAACGGTTGAGAAATTTTTTGAGTCCTTGATAAGCATCTTGTGTGTATGATTCACCGATAAGATATACAAAATCACGGAAGTCGGAATCCCCATCTACATAATCATCAGTATCTAATACAGAATTTACAAAATTCAATAGGAGTGATACTAAATGGGGGAAATTTCTGCCACTTAATACTCTGGCTGCCTTATATCGATGTTCTAAACGTTTGGATTCATCGTTAAATACATCTAAAAGAACTTCGTCTGAGAGCACATCTGTTTGTTTACGAGAAAATGGGTCATAGTGTTCTAATTCGTATCGTTCAAAACGATCTAATACAGATACCGCGTGTCCTCTATGTAAAACCTTAAGTTGATTTCTTATCTCATCTAACTGTGCGACGGCTTCCTTAAATCCGTTAAGACTTTCTTCAACCCTATCCGCTATCAATTGGTCCATTTTGGATTTAAACCGTGCCCATACACCTGCTGCAGCAGCAGAAAAGAATGTAACAATGATAGCAATAATAGCCAGAAACCAAGTACTCCAAGTTCTCAACCATTCATCGTTAGAATCTCTCAATTGCCTTTCAAACTTATCAAACTCCGCGTTAGCAAGTTTAGCATTTGCCTCAGCGAGTTTTGCTGCTAACTCCATCTTCTCAACATTTTCTACTGTCTGAAGCTTGCTTTGGATTTCCGAGATTTGTTTTTTGAGCGACTCAATTTCCTGTCCTGGCGTGTTCTGATTCTGCTGTGCAAACACTAAGGGTGCAGTCATTGCGATTAATACTGCTATCAGTAAGTAGACAGTTAACCTGTTCATCAATTTGTATCTTCTTGTAAAATAGTTACTGTCGATTTCAATTTCTGTGCAACAAGCGCGTATAGACTTATCTCTGCTTTCGCAGCTTCGTCGACTAAAAAATGAAAAAGCTGCGCATCAACAGGAACGTTAAAAGGACCCTCGTATCCATTCCGCGAAGGGGGTTTCGGAATAGGTTCACCGTCCATTTCGTAAGATTCTTTCATCAATTCCCACGCTGTTTTTAACTCAGTTAACGCCTCGGCAGGAGTTGGTCCGAAAGCCGAAACATTAGGGAGTTCCACGAGATGCGCCAGATAGTCGCCATCTTCATCATAAAATACATTAACCATGAAGCCATCAAAATCGTCGTGGTTATTCTTCTGCATCTGCTTCCTCCTGGTTATATTGTTTAAGAAATTGTCGCACTTGATATCCCTTTGCCATAGATTGGTCCGGTTGAATGATAAGACGGTATCCGTTAGGTGAGTACCAAATTCGATGGCTGCCTCGCTGACGACGTTGCGTCCATCCACAATGTTGTAAGAGTCGTTCAAATTCTCTAAATTTCAATCCATTCGGACTACGTCTTGCTTTGTCAAGTAAGACTTCTCTACGATTCATGTTATAATTCTAATGATTTACGAACAATAATTAACCAAATCACCCACTAATGCAAAAACGTCGTTTTAGTAGGATGCCATATATTCAAATTAATGAAAAATCCAGACTACCCCACCGCATAATCATCAGGATTATTCTTACGCCAATTCGGTAGATACCCCTCCGAATGTCCAAATCCGTAAGAAGGTCCAATCTGATTTACACTTGACCAGGGCCACGCTTGCCCACCGATAAGTCGAAATTCATCACCTTTACCGCATAACCAGTAAAACAGGTGGGCGACATAACGCGCTACACCGTGCCCGCCATACGGTGCCATCTGAAAATCGAAATCAGGTTCTTGTATCCAATCGCGTGTCGGTGGTACTGTTCGCCAATAACTGTATTTGAGCATGTGACGTAACCCAGTGGCAGTAGACTCCCCACGCCGATGAAGGATGCTCTGTGAATGTAGAACAAACGAACCTGCAGGACCATCACTTGCAAAACCTTTCTCTGTTATATCTCGGCTGGCAGGCGAGATATGGGAACCAGGTAATAGTTCTGTCGGTCCCATCTCCAACGGTGTGTCTTGTGGAAAATAGAAAACTTCCACAAAATTGATTTCGGGCCCAAAAACGTGATCAGCATCGTGATGCCAACCTTGTGCCTCCATCGGACATTCAACCCGATGATTACTCACCAACACCGGCAATCCGACATTCTTACCCAGCAAGGAACGTAGCGCACCAGCAAGTTCTTGATTGAGCAGCACATGTTCAATATACCAATCCTCAAGCAGAAGCGAACTCGGTTCATGTGTATCCCGAATTCGTTCTAAATCAGCATGCGTCATGCCATCGGGAATAAAACTCGGATTGATCGGTATATCGCCGTTTAGGTAATCATAGGTGCGTTGGTTTATCTCATCAGGGACAACGCCTTGAAGTTGCAGGTAACCGTCTCGGCAGAATTGGAGCACCTGCGAATCGGTAAGTGTGGGTTCACAATCAAAGGTTCTATTGGTTTTATCGTATTTCATCATTGAACACCTCAGATTTTCTGGCATTAGACGTGGCTTATCGTAGCAGGCTGCAAACCGAGTTTTTCATAAGATTCAGCAGTGGGGAAAATCTTACCGGGATTACAGAGACCTGTCGGATTAAAAATTTCCTTCACATTTGCCATCACCTGCAAATCTGCAGGACTGAAAATAAGCGGCATATAATCCATCTTCTCTACACCGATGCCATGTTCACCTGTGATTGTGCCACCCACTTCAGCGCACACAGTGAGGATTTCCTTGTTCACATGTTCTACCCGTTCACACTGGTCGGTGTCGCGTTCGTCAAAGAGAACAATCGGATGGATATTGCCATCGCCAGCGTGGAAAACATTCGCGATCGGAATCTGATACTTCTCGGAGATTTCAGAGATCCGCCGCAATACCTTCGGCAGCGTCGTCCGCGGCACAACACCATCTTGGGTGATATAGTTCGGTGCGAGTCGTCCGAATGAGCCGAATGC
>JAPPMR010000551.1 GCA_028818995.1 Candidatus Poribacteria bacterium
ATCGAAATCAACGGTATGAATGCCATTTAGGCATTCACCGCCTACAGGATTTGAAATCGGGCTTTCAAAGCCCTCCAACTATTTATGATAGGTTGTACATAAATGTTCATACGGAATTAAAATTTAACATGGAATCGCACATAAACCTTATTCAAATTCGCAAATACACTATACGAATGCTAAAATACGTAACAATACTTATCCTCTGTAGCGGGTTAGGGCACATTACCTATGCCAGTCCTCCCAACGAATACTTCCAACGCGGCGTAAAATATTTTGAAGAAGGTCGTTATAGTAAGGCATTACAATCTTTTGACAAAGCCCTGCAATCTCAAACAGCAGATGCTGATCCTAATTGGTTTGCCGAAATTCATTTCCAAAAAGCAACCGCTTACCGCGCGTTGGAGGAGCATGTGAAGGCTGTATCGGAATACAAGGCAGCGATCGCGCTCAACCCAAATTCTGCAGTTTTCTATAACGCACTCGGAATTACGCACTCGGAACTCAAGCAATATAATGCCGCACTTAATGCTTATAAGAAGGCATTGCAGTTGTCCCCAATGACAGCGGAACCACACTATAATATCGGGTTGGTTTATCTGAAACAGGGTGCTTTTCCGCTTGCTGTAGATGCGTTTAAAGAAGCGGTTACTATTGATGCAAAATGGTCAGATGCCCATAGCGGACTTGCTGAGGCATACTTAAAACAAGGGCTTCTTTCTCAAGCAGAAAAATCTTATGTGAAGGCAGTTCGTCTGAATCCAAGTGGAATCGGTGCGAATTTGGGTTTAGGTCAGGTATATGCTAAGCAGACACGGTATGATGACGCGATAACAAAGTTTAAGAAAGTTATTGATATCCAACATGATAACACGGATGCCCATTATCAACTCGCCCAGATATATATCAAACTTGGGGAAAAAGAAAAATCATCATCAGCAATGGAGTTTTTTAAAATTCTCCGCCACACTGATCCACTTCTTCAAAAAGCCCAGAAGTGGATCAAAATTCATCCAGATGATCCGAAAGGCTATAACAATCTCGGTATTGTTTACTTGACGCGCAAGCGGTATGACAAAGCAATTGAAAGCTATAAACACGCAATTTCGCTTTCTCCAACTTTAGCCTCTTCCCACTACAATTTGGGACTTACCTATCACAAACAAGGAAATATAAAACTCGCAATTGAGGCATACCAAAAAGCAATCTCTGCAGATGCAACGCTTGCCATTGCCCATAATAATATCGCTGTTTGCTACACTGAATCGCAAGCGGACCTTAAAAAAGCACTATCCCACGCGCAGACCGCCACAGACCTCGCGCCAACTGAGGCGAATTATTGGGATACGCTCGCCACTGTTTACACTCAGCTTGGATTAAACAGTGAAGCAAAACATGCCCGCCAAAAGCAGGTTTCCCTCCTAACTACGTCGAAAAAATGAGATGTGTGTGTTCCCTTCTACTGTGCTTGACTTTCTTGAGTGCTCCCGCGTATACAGAGGTTCAATTTGTTGATGTAACTACCACTGCGGGAATTGATTTTCAACACGTAGACGGTAGAACTGGTGAAAAATATCTTATTGAAACACTCGGTTCAGGTGCGCTTTTCTTTGATTTTAACCGTGATGGTAACCTTGACCTGTATATTGTTAACGCTGCACACACACCATCGCCTATACAAACAACAGAACCGTCCACAAATTCTGCTAATCTCCCGAAAAATTTGCTTTATCAGAACAATGGAGATGGGACATTTACCGATGTCACGCTAAAAGCAGGTGTTGGCGACACCGGATATGGTGTTGGTTGTGCTGCTGCAGACATTAACAACGATGGCTATCCCGAAATATATATAACAAATTTTGGAAGCAACCGCCTCTATTACAACAATGGAGATGGCACTTTTACTGACATCACTGAAAAGGCAGGTGTTGGCGATAAACGTTGGGGAACAGGTTGTGCTTTTCTGGATTATAACTTAGATGGATACGTAGACCTCTATGTTGTTAACTATATGATATTTTCTACTGAGGGAAACCAAGGGTGGGAGTCACATGGTACCCGTATCTATTGTAGCCCTGTGGATCAAATGGATAACAGTCGTTTCAAGAGTGAACCTGACATTCTCTATCGTAATAACGGAGATGGCACTTTCACAGATGCCACCGATACAGTAGGGATTTCACACCGCGCCCTCGGACTTGCTGTTGCAGTAGGAGATTATGATAATGACGGTGATCCTGACTTACACATTGCTAACGATATGGAACCTGACCTACTATATGAAAATAATGGTGATGGGACTTTTACTGATGTTACAGACTTTACCGGTACAGGATACGACGAAAATGGTATACCCGGCAGCGGCATGGGGAGTGCATTTGGGGATTATAATAACGATGGATACTTTGATTTAGTTGTGAGCAACGCCCCTTCTCAACATGTAATCCTCTACCACAATGACAATGCTCAGTTTTTTACAGATGTATCCTTCTCTTCCGGCATCGGTGCAGTGACCCTACCATACTTTAAGTGGGCAGTTGATTTTTTAGATTACAACAATGATGGTCTTCAAGACATCTATGTTTCCAATGGACATCTTCAAGACAACATTGCGCTTTTTTCGGATGCCACTTATGCACAAACAGACCTGCTATTCCAGAACAATCACCGAAACGGAAAACACACTTTTTCCGATGTTTCTGCCCAAGTCGGATTAACACAACTGCCCAAAATGGTAGGTAGAGGTGCAGCTTTTGGTGATTACGATAACGATGGGGATATTGATGTTTTTCTAAATCACTCCAATCAACCTGCAAAACTTCTTCGCAACGATGGTGGAAATACTAACAATTGGATTACAATTCACACTATCGGCACGCAGAGCAACGCGTCCGGGATCGGCACGAAAATTACTTTAAAATCAGATGCACTCTCACTTGTTAAAGAGGTTCATAGCGGTTCCAGTTATCTCTCACAGAACGATCTGCGCGTTCACTTTGGACTTGGAAAGAACACAAAGATTGACTCGCTTGAACTTCACTGGCCAAGTGGACATAAAGATAAGTTTTTTGATTTCAAGGCAAATCAAATTCTTCATATTAAAGAGGGACATGGGCTTGTAGATACAACAAAATGAACACTATTTTGCTGATACAAAAAGGTTGACAACTGGATTTAGATAGGGTATCATAACGCCAATATCATATTTGTATAAAACGAAATTACAACAGATTTAAAATATTTTAGGGAGAGAACTTATCAATGGCAATTACGGATGCAATGCCAGAACTCAAGCGTAAACTACAATTCTTCCCTGTTGAAAATAAACACCCATCAACGTTGATGCCTGAGCAAATCCAACACTTTAACGAAAACGGATTTATCTGTCCTTTAGACGTTTTCTCTGAAGCAGAAATCTCGCAGCACCGTGAGTATTTTAACCAACTTATGGAAAAAGTTTTGGCGGACGGTGGAAACGGTTATTCCATTAACGGATGGCATACACGTAGTGCAGGTATTCACGACCTCATTACTGAAGACAGAATACTGGATTATGTCCAAGACCTACTTGGTGAAAACCTTATCTGTTGGGGGACTCACTACTTCTGTAAACTTCCTGGCGATGAAAAACAGGTAAGTTGGCATCAGGATGCCTCTTACTGGCCCCTCTCTCCGAGTAAAACCGTCACAGTATGGCTCGCAATTGATGATGCCTCCGTTGAAAACGGTGCGATGGCTGTTATTCCAAAATCACATTTACACGGACAGATCGCTTTTGAAAGAAGCACAGCAGAGGAAAAGAATGTACTTGGACAGACTGTTCATGAACCGGAACAATTTGGTGACGCGCCTGTACCGTTTGAAATGAAAGCAGGGCAGCTTTCGTTGCATTCGGATTTACTATTACACGGTTCAGAACCAAACACATCAGACAGACGTCGATGTGGTTTAACCATGCGATTTGTTCCACCAGAAGTCCAGGCATCGAACAATTGGAACCAAAGGGCTATTATTGCCAGAGGCACTGATTCGAATAGGCATTGGGTTCACAACCCACGTCCTGCTGAGGATACCCTCCCGTAACAGCAATGGCTACCATGAATTTCCGTAAGTATGGATATAAATAATAGCACCCGAAGCGTGTCCCGCTACTTCTCAGAGTTTGTTAATCTCCCACGTCGTATCCTTTTTGCTGCATTTGCTATCTCTGCTGCAGCGAGTTTTCTCTTATGCGGGTATGAGTTTATCCGCGCCGTCTCAGATTCCTTATTCATTGAGGTATACACGGCAAAAAACCTTCCGTGGGTAATGACGGCTGTTCCACCCAGTGTGCTTTTAATTCTTTGCCCCTATGGACTTTTCCTCTCGTGGCTTGGTGCCACGCGCACCTTAGCGATAACCTCTATTCTATCAGGGGCTTTGATCTTATCATGCTACTTTGCACTTTCAAGCGGGATAGGTTTCGCTGCTGCTATTATTTATGTTTTTCGTGAAGCGTACATTGTAATCATCCTTGAACAATTCTGGTCTTTTGTCAACAGTACTCTCAAATCTAAACAAGCAAAAACAATAAATGGCCCCTTTTGTGCAATTGCCTCAGTCGGATCTGTTATCGGAGGGAAACTTGTAGCAAGATGGGCAGAAACGCTGGGATCAGAAACGCTACTTGTGTTCGCTGCCAGTTCCCTCATACCAGCGGCAATTTTCGGTGTAATCGCTTACGCCCTTGCTGGGGAACCGAAACCAACTGTGGCTGAGGAAGGTGGACGACGTGGACACTTAGGTCTAAAGACGTTTTTTAGTTCTAAATATTTGGTTTTCATAGGTTTGCTGATTATAAGTACTCAAGTCATCTCAACTGTACTTGATCTCCGATTCAAAGGTCTGGTAGAAATGGATTTCCCTGTCAAAGATACCAGAACTGCGTATATCGGCAACTTTTATGGAAACCTCGGCGCGGTCTCAGCCGTTTTGCAACTGATTGTTGTACCTTTAGCACTCCGATTTGTCTCTATCCGGATTATCCATATCGGCATTCCCATCATGCACCTGATTAACGGGTTAGTTCTGACTCTTAAGCCATCGCTTGGTACTGCAGCAAGAGCCTTTCTAACATTTAAAGCGCTTGATTATTCACTTTTTCGTGCTGCCAAAGAATTATTTTATATACCGCTTTCCTATGATGAGCGTTACCGCGCTAAACAGATTATCGATTCTTTCCTATACCGTTCTGCCAAAGGTGGAAGTGCGGGTGTCATTGCATTAATTGGTCTGGGTATAAAAACTATTCCCGGTATGGCCTATTCCATTGCAGCTATGGCAGCATCATGTATATGGGGTGGACTTGTCACGAATTTGACGTCACAATATCAAAAGTTAGAAAAAACCGATAAAAACGTTGACAATGAAACTTCCATTGTGTAAAATATAGATTAGAAACTAACGTTGAAATGGAGGACAAAGGCGTGACATATCATTTTTTGAGAGGTATGCCAACACAATTGCTTTATTTCGGTGTGTTTATTTTCGTCGGTGCATTGTTAGTCGGTTGTGCTGTCGCCCCCCAGCCTTCGATTGATGTCTACATAGAGGCGATTGAAGGACAGACAAACACAAAAATAGATCCCGAAACTGGTGCCGTTACCGTTTTACAAAAAGGTGTTGCTGTTACCATTGAACCGCTTAATGAAGTGGAGATTTTTGAACTAACTGATGATCCGCGCATCAATCCTTATCTCATTGTAGGAAACCGTGGTAATGTTGAACCTATCTATACAGTTTTTCAAATGACTGTTCACAATCTTGATACGCCACGAGTTTTGGTTGAAGAATCTGCTACGCTACTGGATAAGAATGGTGCTCAATATGCCAATCTACCTTATGATTACTTTGAAGACCTCTACGCCAACGTGACTCGTTCTGAGAATAACGCTTTACCCACAAGAACATATCCACATTACCATCCTCCCTATCACAGCTATTATCCATACTACCGAACTTACTTGGATGTTGCGGCATTAGAGGAAGGACAAGCGGTAGTTGCGGAGAGTCTCTTTGAAAGTGGGAAGTTGTTCAAAGGTGCTAAGCGGAGAGGGCTTTTAATTTTTGACCGACTCGACCTTGACAATACGGAATTGAGGGTAATTGTCCCCGAAATCAGTGTTGTGAATTCAGATAGCAAGCAGGAAAAATTGAAATTTAACTTTGATTTTAGGCAGGTTGTTACTGAGAAATCTGCTATTGAACGAAGGGAGTATTGATAAAATGAGAAATTGGTTGGTAGGATTGATGTTGTTAATGTCACTCGCATTTGTTTACGGCTGCGATACTGGAAATCAAGTAAGGGTAGCTGTAGCAGGACCTTTTACAGGCACCGCAGCAGCGTTTGGAGAAATGATTAAACGCGGCGCACAACTTAAAGAAAAAGAGATTAATGAGGCGGGTGGTATCAATGGCAAAATGTTGAAACTTGTCTTTAAAGATGATGCTGGCAAACCGAAAGATGCAAGCAATGTTGCAAATAGCATCGCCGATAACAGACGGTTTCTTGCGGTTGTTGGGCATTTTAACAGTTCCTGTTCCCTTGCCGGTAAACCAATTTACAAACAGAAAGGAATAGTTGAATTATCACCCGGTTCGACAAATGTAAAAGTTTGTGAAGGAAGCGATTGGACATTTAGGAATTTGTATAGAGATGATTTTCAGGGTCAATTCGTGGCTGAATATGTTAATAAATATATGAATGAAATTAAAACTGTCGCCATTTTGTTTGATAATGACGATTATGGACGTGGTCTTCGTGATGGTTTTACTTCTGCCGCAGGAAATTTTGGTCTGAATATTGTTGCTTCCGAAGCGTATGATCGGAATAGCACTGATTTTAAAGCACAACTCACTGGTATTAAGGCAAAGAATCCAGACCTTGTATTCATTTCTGGCCTCTATAGCGAGGCAGGACTCATTGTTAAACAAGGGCGTGAGGTCGGAATTACTGCCCAGTTCTTTGGTGCAGATGGCGTAGATTCTCCGGATTTCCTTACAGTCGCAGGTGATGCAGCGGAAGGAACTTACCTAACAACACCTTTTATATTCAGTGAAGGTGGAGGTGAAGCATTACGAGTTGCTGAAGCATTTAAAACTGAGTTCAACGGTATTGAACCTGATACATGGGCAGCACTCTCATACGATGCAGTTGGTATGATTGCTGAAGCAATTGAAAAAACCTTTGATCAAGACGCTTCACTTGCGGACAAGCGAAAAGCAATCCGGGATCATTTAGCTTCGTTAGACACACCAGAAAAAGGGTACACAGGAATTACAGGATTAACCTATTTTGATAAAAATGGTGACACTGTTAATAAGCCTGCTTATGTCAAAATTGTTGAAAATGGAAAATTCATCACTGCTCCTCAGCAATTGCTTAACGCTGGATCTCAGGAGTAACATAACGGTCAACTTTCCAATAACAGAGCAAAGATTATAGACTTATGTCAGTTTTTTTACTGCAGCTAATTAATGGATTGGTTCAAGGTGGAATCTACGCACTTATTGCTGTTGGTTACACCATGGTGTATGGAATAATTCAGCTGATTAATTTCGCCCATGGCGAGATTTTCATGTTGGGTGCCTATTTTGCTCTAATTCTTGTTACAGCTACACCTCTTCCATTTTGGGCAGCTGTACTGTTGAGCATGGTTTTTTGTGCAGTGTTGGGAATGTTAATAGACTATATAGCATATCGTCCCCTTCGCAACGCGCCACGTTTATCCGCCTTGATTACCGCTATTGGTGTATCGTTAACACTCCTAAATCTCGCGCGGATGCTCTGGTCGTCACGCCAGCGAACATTTCCTGACGACTCAAAACCTGCTATATTCCAAAGTAAAATTGATTTAGAAACAGGTGAGGTTTTCAACGCTATCCCACTTCCCGATGGAGCTATTCTTCCTTACACAGATATTTTTATCATCTTGCTTGCAGTTGTGTTGATGTTTGCCTTAAACAGGTTAGTTCACCTGACGAAAATTGGCAAAGCAATGCGTGCTTGTGCCCAGAGTCCGGTGGCAGCAAATCTGATGGGCATCAAGACGAATCAGGTCATATCAGTAACATTTGCAATCGGTTCTGCCTTAGGTGCCGTTGCAGGAGTGATGGTGGGTTTACGGGAAGCAATTATGCCTACAATGGGTTACCATAAAGGAATTGCGGCTTTTGCCGCCGCAGTCCTTGGAGGCATAGGGAACATCACTGGCGCGATGCTTGGTGGCATCATAATTGGATTAGCTGAAGCCTTCGGAGGTGGATATATCTCTGGGGGGTATAAGTTAGCGTTTGCATATGTTATCATGATTGTCGTTATTCTTATTCGTCCATCCGGGCTTTTTGGGAAATCCACAGCTCAACGTGCCTAAATCTAAAATATCCATATCTATGTCATGCTTGGGTTTAATTAATGTCAAGGCATCATGCAAAATAAGTTAACACCGAAGAATATTATCCTTCTTCTCATCGTATGTTTTATACCCTTGCTTCTGTTTGGAATAGATTTGCTTGCCCGTCTTTTGTTCGATAACTTCGGTATTGATCTGCCTATTCCGGGCGCAAGTTCCATACTACGAATTCTCGCTTTGACAGGTCTGTATGTTTTGCTCGCCGTTGGACTTAATATAGTCTGTGGTTATACAGGATTGTTAGATCTTGGGTACGTTGGTTTCTATCTTGTAGGCGGATATACCGTGGGGCTTTTGATGACTCGTTTTGGATTTAGTTATTGGATAGCTCTACCGCTTGCTGTATTGAATGGTGCATTTTGGGGGTTGCTGAGAGGGGTGCCTACCTTACGCCTCACTGGAGATTATTTCGCGATAGTAACATTCGGGTTTGCAGAATTGTTATACCAAATCGTTAAGAATGAAGAATGGCTGATAGGGAATGTGAACGGTATGGTCAACGACATTCCGCGAGCATCAATTTTCGGGATAGAACTTGATCAAAATTTGTACCATTATTACCATATTCTCATCTTGATCGCATTAGTAGTTTTCGTTTCCTATCGATTACAGCATTCTCGCGTTGGAAGAGCGTGGGTAGCCATCCGGGAAGATGAACAAGCAGCTGAGAGTATGGGTATCAATATTAGTCGATATAAGTCCCTTGCCTTTGCAGTTAGCGCAGCTATTGGTGCCCTTGGCGGAGCCTTTTTTACACAACTTCAGTCTAATCTAGCCGTAGAAGTATTTGAATTTTGGGAATCCATTCTAATTCTATGCATGGTCGTTCTCGGTGGAATGGGAAATATTAGAGGGGCTATAATAGGTGGGGTTATTATTGGTTCTTTAGGCGAAGTCTTACGTATCGTTCTCGGCTTTAACCCTCAACTTGCGGATGCACGGTTTCTCATCTTTGGAATTATCTTAATATTATTAATGCGTTATCGTCCCGATGGATTGGTTTTTAGAAAAACATGAGCACACATTAAATAAGGTCAAGTACATAAAAACTGTCCTTCAACCCATCTTACTTGAACTATCCTCCTTCCCGTTTTTCCATTTCTGAATAAGCATTTCTCCCACTAAAAGAATCAGTGCCAACCCCGCAAACCACTGAAACCTTTCCTGATATTCACCATCAGAATGCACTCTAAATTTCTGCTTTTCAAGTTGTGCCAAGTCTGTTGTTAACTGGGCAACACCCTCGTCTGCATGATAATAGTTACCATTCCCTTCTTTGGCAATTTCGCGTAAACTTACCTCATTTAATGCGGTTAACACCAGTTGTCCATCCACATTTCGTTTGTACCCCGCACTTTCAACCGGAAGAGGTATCGGAACAGGTTTTTCAGAGTTTCCAACACCAACACAATATATATGTACTCCATCTCTCTTAGCTGCTTTTGCTGCTGCAATAGCATCATCACCGAAGTCCTCCCCGTCTGTGAAAAGAATCAATACTTTCTGTCCGCTGGAATTATTTTTTGTTGTCAAC
>JAPPMR010000572.1 GCA_028818995.1 Candidatus Poribacteria bacterium
GTGTCGGGGTGCAGAAATGTTTTTGCGACCGCTCTTTGAACCACTCGGTTATACTGTAAAAGCTGAACGACACGTGTTGGATGCACAATTCCCAGATTGGGGTGAAAGTCGTTATTTCAGTGTCACTTTTGAAAAAATTTGTCGTTTGAGTGAACTCCTCACACATCTTTACGTCTTAATTCCCGTGCTTGATGACGAAAAACACTATTGGGTTGACCAAGCCGAGATAGAAAAACTATTAAAACACGGCAGTGATTGGCTGCCCGATCATCCAGAACAAGAATCTATTGTTAATCGTTACCTGAAACGTCAACGTAGACTTACCCGTCAGGCACTCGCGCAATTGCGTGAAACAGATGTTGATGAAATTGAAGAACAGACTCAGGAAGAAGCACAGATTGAAGAACGAATCGGTCTAAACGAAATCCGTTTAACTAAGGCCGCTGAAGTAATCAAAGAGTCTAGGGCAAAACGCGTTATTGATTTAGGGTGTGGAGAAGGGAAGCTGCTTCGCAAACTGATGAAAGTGAAACAGTTTGAAGAGATTGTAGGCGTAGATGTTTCACATCAATCACTGAAAATCGCACAGCAGCGGTTGCATTTTGATCGGCTGCCAGAAAAGCAGAAGGAACGTCTCAAGTTTTTCCAAGGATCGCTCTGCTATCGAGATAAAAGGTTGGAGGGATATGACGCAGCGGCTATAATAGAGGTAATTGAGCATTTAGATCCACCACGACTTTCTGCCTTTGAAAGGGTTCTATTTGAATTCGCACGCCCACAAACGGTTGTTTTGACTACGCCTAACGTGGAATATAACGTGAAGTTTGAGAATCTGCCAGCGGGACGATTTCGACACAGAGACCACCGTTTTGAATGGACACGGGAAGAATTTCAATCTTGGGCATCGGATATTTCCAACCGCTTTGGCTATACTGTTGTGTTTCACCCAATCGGAGAAATAGGTGAAAATGTTGGCTCACCGACTCAGATGGCTGTGTTTACACAAGAAAGATTCTAACAGAAAACCTAAATACCATTTCTGACTGCAGTTTGATTAACTATTTGTAATTGATTTTGGATGATATGCTTATCAAAATCCCTGATCCTTCACTTGTAATCCTCATCGGTGCTTCGGGTTCGGGCAAGTCCACCTTTGCGCACAAGCATTTTAAGCCGACAGAGATTCTTTCTTCTGATTTCTGCCGTGGTCTTGTTTCTGATGACGAAACTGATCAGTCTGCAACGACTGATGCGTTTGAAGTGCTGCATTTCATTGCTGCGAAGCGACTCGCCGCTGGAAAATTGACAGTAATTGATGCAACAAACGTTCAACCGGACGCGCGAAAATCGCTGCATGCACTTGCAAAGGAATATCATTATTTAACTACTGCTATAGTGTTTAACCTGCCAGCTAAACTCTGTCAAGAGAGAAACGATACGCGTCCTGACCGAAATTTCAAACCGCATGTCATTCGTAACCAGACCAGTCAACTGCGTAGGTCACTACGCGGACTTAAGCGTGAAGGTTTCCGCAACTTCTTATATGTTATGTCTTCACCAGAGGAGGTTGAAGCAACTCAAGTTGAACGACAACCGTTGTGGACGAATCGCAAGGATGAAGTAGGTCCGTTTGACATTATTGGCGATGTTCATGGGTGTTTTGATGAACTTGTGGAGTTGCTCAAAAAACTCGGTTATGAAATTTCAAATCAACAGGACGGTGGGACAATTGTTAAGCATCCACAGGATAGAAAAGTTGTTTTTGTCGGGGATTATGTTGACCGAGGCCCAAAGGTGGTTGAAGTGCTGCGATTAGTTATGGAAATGCACAAAACAGGTATGGCAATTTGTGTGCCGGGGAATCATGATACAAAACTTGCTCGTGCACTCAGAGGTAAAAATGTCACTAAAACACACGGTTTAGCAGAATCGCTTGTGCAATTGGAAAATGAATCGGTAGAATTTAAGACTGACATAGCGGAATTTTTTGAGGGTATGGTGAGCCACTATGTTTTTGACAACGGAAAACTCGTCGTATCACATGCCGGAATGAAAAAAGAATTTCAAGGAAGAGCATCCGGACGCGTCAGAGAATTCGCACTTTATGGTGAAACCACTGGAGAAACTGACGAATTTGGGTTGCCCGTTCGGCTTAATTGGGCTGAGGAATACCGTGGCGATGCTACTGTTGTTTATGGACATACGCCTGTTACTGAACCGCGATGGATAAATCGCACAATTAACATTGATACTGGGTGTGTATTCGGCGGCAATCTAACAGCATTACGGTATCCCGAAAAAGAACTTGTTTCTGTCCCCGCACGACAAACCTATTATGAACCGGCTAAACCATTCCTTAATGAATCGGACAAACAAAACCTATCAGGCATGCAGGTTGATGATGGAATTTTGGACATTAATGATGTGCTTGGGAGACGAGTCATTAGCACTCGATTAAATCACAATGTAACGATTCGGGAAGAGAATACTATCACAGCACTTGAGGTGATGAGTCGCTTTGCAATAGACCCAAAATGGCTCATCTATCTACCGCCAACAATGTCTCCAACCGAAACTTCAACCAAACCAAATCTACTTGAACATCCTGCTGAAGGCTTTGCTTATTATCGGAATCAGGGAGTGTCCAATGTAGTTTGGCAAGAGAAACACATGGGATCGCGTGCTGTCGTTATTGTATGCAAAAGTCCCGATACAGCAAAGAAAAGGTTTAGCATATCAGACGATAGAATTGGCGTCTGTTACACACGCACCGGCAGACCTTTTTTTGATGATGTCTTGATGGAATCTGAACTGCTTAGACAGGTCAAACAGGCAGCGGATAGTGCTGGATTTTGGGAAACCTTGGATACGGATTGGTTTTGTATTGATTGTGAGTTAATGCCGTGGTCTGTAAAAGCACAAGAATTACTGCGACAACAGTACGCGCCCGTAGGCACATCCGCGCATGTTGCTGTTGGGGATGCGGTTGCTACTTTAGAAACCGCTGGGAAGCGGGGCATTCAGTTGAATGACATATTGGATACTTACCAAGAACGCGCTATTGCAGTCAGTGAATATGTTAGTGCTTATCAACAATATTGTTGGGATGTACAATCTATTGCGGATCTGAAACTCGCACCGTTTCATCTATTGGCAACAGAAGGGACTGTGCATTTTGATAAGGACCACTTGTGGCACATGGAGATGCTTTCAAAACTCTGTAAAGGTTCTGATGATAATCTGTTATTTACCACTACCTATGGGACGGTTGATCTCACTGACGAGGCAAGCGAAACTGCAGCGATTCGTAAATGGGAAGAACTCACGGCAATTGGCGGTGAAGGTATTGTTATCAAACCATTGGATTTTATCGTTAAAGGTAAACGTGGATTGGTTCAACCGGCTGTTAAATGTCGTGGCAGAGAATATCTACGCATTATTTATGGGCCTGAATACACATTACCCCACAATTTAGAACGTCTGCGATCCAGAGGATTGTCGCATAAACGCGCGCTTGCCATCCGAGAATTCGCATTAGGTGTGGAGGCACTTGAAAGATTTGTGCACTGTGAACCTTTGTCCAAAGTTCATGAATGTGTTTTCGGTGTATTAGCACTTGAAAGTGAAACAGTTGATCCGAGGTTATGATGTGTATCCAAAATCTTAAAAGTTCAGTGGAATCGCAATCCTAATTTTGAAGAAAATTCCTGAGAATTACAACAAAGATACAAATGAAGATTAAACGTTTCCAATCATACTATTGTATACTCATTATTGGTTTGATTTTTTGGATTTGCGGATGTCAAGATTCATCATCGGTTATTGATGGATCCAAAAAAGATTCTGAAGTTGTACTACGAGACTATAATCTGTCAGAAGATGAAACTTGGGAGTCAGAGAAAATCTATATTATACACGGAACGTTAGAGATTCCATCTAACATTGTACTTGAAGTATTGCCTGGAACAGTTGTTAAATTCGCTCAAGATGCGCTAATCAAGGTGAGAGGAACGTTGAAGATTGGAACACCATTATCACAGGATGGGGTGGATGAATTAGTAAATTTAACTTCAAATAATAGTAATCCAGAATCTGGTGATTGGAAAGGTATTCTGTTTGATCACACACATGATATAGAGAGTTTCCTCAGGGCAACAGTGGTAGAATACGCAGAGATCGCACTTGATGTAAAAACTGCCTCCCCAAAGATCGTGGATTCTACATTTCGTTATAATGGAACCGCAATTGCATTAGATGGGAGTAACGCCATAATCCAGTATAATGCCATTCATGATAATGACATCGGTATATATACTATTGGACGGCAAACTCGCCCACAAATTGAAAAAAATAACATTATAAAAAATGATACCGGAATTTTCTGCGAGAATGTCCAATCAATCATTGAAAATAATAATCTTGAAAACAACAATTACGCGTTAAGTTTAAATGTAAAGTTTGATCTTGGAATTTCCAACAATTGGTGGGGAACAGTTGTCAATGCAGAAATTGATAGAATGATCTTAGATTCTAATGACTCAAACATTATAACAAAACCACTTGGAACGGTCCATTATGAGCCAATTGCAGAAACACGCTTTGCAGATGCTGGTCCTCAGGAGTAACGGGTTATGCTGACAATATTAAACGTTTCCCAAAATCATTATATTCGCGGCGGTTCCGATCGATATTTCTTCACAATGGCGGAATTATTGCAAAAACATGGACACCACGTAATACCTTTCACCGCAGCAAACCCCAAAAATGAACACTCTGAATGGGAACAATATTTCCCACGTGCAGCCGATTTTGAAAAGCCGAAACCGATAGATTTACTCCGTTTTTTATATTCACGTGATGCTGTTAAATCGATTCAAAAATTGTTGGACAATACAGCTGTGGATATCGCACACTTTCATATTTACTATGGAAAATTGACTGCATCAATCTTGGGAAGTCTTAAAAAAGCAGGAATTCCTCTAATTCAGACATTGCACGAATATAAACTAACTTGTCCTGTCTATAGTCATCTGTCAAACGATGAGATATGTGAAGCATGTGAGGGGAAACACTTTTGGCGTGCCCTGCCAAAGCGATGTAATAGAGGTTCACTTGCACGCACAGCATTGAGTGTTACCGAGTCCTATGTTTCACGCCAATTAGGTGCCGTTGAAAAATTTGACCATTTTATTTCTGTTTCTCATTTTCTTCGGAAAAAGATGATACAGTATGGAATTCCTGAAGAAAAGATTTCAACGGTTCATAACTTTGCCGATGTTTCGGAGATTACACCAAATTTCTCTATCGGTGAATATATCCTTTATTTTGGCAGGGTGCATCGGAGCAAAGGTATTTTGACACTGATAGAGGCTGCAGCACCTCTGAAACAGGTACCACTCTATATCGTTGGTGACGGTGAAGCGATGCCTGAAGTTCAAGAAATTGTAGAACAGAACGGGTGTGAACATATTCGTCTTTTAGGATTTAAACAGGGTGATGAATTACAAGAACTGATTCTAAATAGCATCTGTACAGTTTTGCCGTCCGAATGGTATGAAAATTGCCCTATGTCTGTTTTAGAATCCTTTGCTTATGGGAAACCGGTGATTGGTGCGGATATTGGTGGTATCCCAGAATTAATTAAGGACGAAGTTGATGGATTTCTCGTTCCCTCAGCAGGAACAGAAGCATTACGAGAAAAATTGTTGTGGATGTTTGAACACAAAGTTGAAGCCGCTGAGATGGGTAAAGTTGGACGCCTTAAAATGGAGGCAGATTTTAATGCAGATATTCATTATCAGAAAATATTTAACATTTATGAAAAGTTTTTGTAAAATTAAAAATGTAAAATATTGTTTTTTCTATAGTTATGATGTGCTAAAATAGTTTTGTAAGTTATATGAGACAGCAGTGACCAATTGGCACTGAATGCTGTAATCTCATTAAATCAATTCATATTTCAAAGTATAAGAGGATTAAAATGGTAAAATTTCAGTTAACAATAATTTTGATATTGCTTGGTTGTGTCGTATTTATATCGTGTGAGAAAGCATCGCAAATGTTAGATCCTGTTATGCCAGATACGGATTCCATGGAATCTATGGATTCAATGGATACCTCAGACACAGGGATGATGGATACTGATAAAATGATGGATATGATGGACACCGTTTTGGAAGGGTCCCCAGTTGTAATTAACGAATTGATGGCAGATAACGACAATACCGTTCCTGACCCACAAGGCGACTATGACGACTGGCTTGAATTGCACAATCGGACCGATATGGCGTTACCGTTAACAGGGCTGTATCTGAGTGATAAAGAGGACAATCCTACAAAATGGGCATTTCCAGAAAATACTGTAATCCCGGCAAACGGATATTTGATCGTATGGTTAGATGAAGATCATGATGACGAAAATGCTACCGAGGGGCTGCATGCTAACTTTAAGTTATCTAAAGGTGGTGAGACGGTCATGCTTGTGGATACCGATGCACGCGGTAATCAAGTGTTGGATAGTGTGACATTTGGAGAACAAGAAACAGATGTTGCCTATGGACGCTTGCCGAATGGCACAGGCGAATTTCAAGTGCTACAAGCGACACCTGGTGTAGCAAATTTAGGTGAATAAAATTCAAGTTGTCGTCTATGTGCTTCAATGACGTTTCTATTCTAAGTTTTCTTTTAATGCAGCAACTATATTAGTAAAGTGCAAGGCTGGGAGATTGGAAGATACACTTGTCGTCTTCCAGTCTTCCAGTCTTTTCAAATATAACATTGAAGTTCTAATTTTGCGCTAAGGAGTACAAATCTTTTGAAATTTCCCACATTTACTGAATCAACGCACATAGTGTTCAAAAGGCATTACCTGAATTCCGTCCTGGTGCTAAAACTGATTATTGCTTTGGGCATACTTTTTTTTATGTCACACCAGATAGCAACCGCACAGACCGTTCACATTCCTGATCCTGGTCTCCGCGCTGCACTTGAGTTGGCATTAGGTAAAGAAGCAGGGGACGAGATCACCCGGGCGGATATGGAAAGTTTGGAATCACTTCAAGCCAGCAGATGTCGCTTTATTAGGTTGAAGGATACTAATAATTGGGGAATTCCGAGCCGTTGGATATGTGAGTCTCCTAATGATACGTTTGAGCCTGCCGTTAAAAAACTGACAGGCCTTGAGTATGCTACAAATTTGACCGAGCTGCATCTTGGCCGTAATCAAATATCTGATGTATCTCCCCTCCAAAATTTAACGACATTGACATACCTTGATCTTGGTGCCAACTGGCGAATATCAGATGTGACTCCGTTAAGAAATTTGGTGAACTTAACGTTCTTAAATCTTCGAGGGAACGGAATATCAGATGTGTCCTCACTCAGTGGTTTAACAAAACTGGTTGACTTGGACCTTCACTTCAACAGGATTTCAGATCTTACCTCACTCAGAAACTTGACAAACCTAATCTTTCTGGGGCTGCGCGGCAACGAACTATCTGATGTATCTCCACTTGAAAACTTGACAAACTTAACCCATCTAAGTCTAAGAGATAACCAAATAGTGGATGTATCCGCACTCCAAAATTTTACAAATATGACAGGAATGGACCTCCAATCTAATCGGATATCGGATATATCCCCGCTCAACACTTTGACAGAATTAGTTTTTCTTGACATTGATAGTAACGTCATCTCGGATATATCCGCACTTGAAAACATGACAAAACTGACACGACTTGATATTTCAGACAACTTAATATCGGATATATCTCCACTCAGTGCTATCAAAGATCTGAGTCGGGTAGATATTGATGATAACCCTCTATCGGATGTTTCCCCACTCAAAGATCTTACAAAATTGACATTTTTGGATCTTGACGACAATCAGATATCGGATATATCTCCACTCAGCAATTTAATAAACTTGAAATGGCTTGACCTTGACGACAATCAGATATCGGATATATCTCCACTCAGCGTTATGACAAGATTAACATATCTGGATCTTGATGGCAATAAGATATCAAATGTAACTCCGCTTATGGCTTTGACAAGATTAACGGAATTAGACCTTGATGGTAATCAAATATCAGATGTGTCGGCACTGAGTGGTTTAGAAAGGCTGAAGTTTCTTGATCTTCACGACAACATCATATCAGATGCGACCCCGCTCCAAAACTTGACAAGACTAACATTTTTGGATCTTGACGACAATCTAATATCAGATGTGTCAGCGCTCAGTGGTTTAGTAAACCTGATGGAGTTGGATCTTGATGGCAATAAAATATCAAATATAACACCACTCCAAAATTTGACAAATCTAACAGTGCTTGATCTCCGGGACAATGCTATATCGGATGTGTCGGCACTTAGTGGTATGATAAATCTGACCGTATTAGATATCAGTGAAAACCATATATCAGATTTTTCTCCGATTGCAGGGTTAATAGAAAATCTAATCGAATATGATAACAGTAACCAAACACTGCCTGCCTATAAACCAGAGGATGTGAATCGTGATGGTGTCATAAATATAACCGATCTCGTCTTAATTGCGACCAACTTTGATGATCCAGACTTGAATGCTCTTGCACGGATCAATATATATCCGGATGTAAACAACGATGGTGTTGTGGATATAAGAGATTTAGTTCTTACCGCTTCAAAAATAGGGTCATCTGCTGCCGCTTCAACACTCAACAAAAACTCATTTGAAACCTCCAAACTCACTCCCGAGAATCTGGAGCAGTGGATACAACTCGCAAAACAAATTGATTCGCAAGAACCAGACATATATAGGGGAATTGTTGTCTTGGAACAATTATTGGCAGTTCTATCCTCTGTGGAAGAGCTACCAACAGAGACGGCACTACTGGCGAACTATCCAAATCCGTTTAATCCTGAGACATGGATACCGTATCAGTTGGCAAGACCGGCGAAGGTTGTTATCTCTGTCCACTCTGCTGATGGAAAACTTGTTCGGGAGTTGGAGTTAGGACAATTGTCTGCGGGCATTTACGATACTAAATCCCGTGCTGCCCATTGGGACGGACGAAATGAATTTGGTGAAACTGTGTCAAGTGGAGTCTATTTCTATACGCTGACTGCCGATGATTTTAAGGCTACGGGCAAAATGTTCATCCGGAAGTAATGTTAAATTATGCGATGTAAGTGCCATAATCTATTGAAACTTTATACATATACTCATACACAGTTCTCATGTGACAACTTAAGTGTTACGTCTGTCATCATTCTAATTCTCACTGCGTGTATCCTCTTTTTAGTTCCATATAATCCAGCAACTGCACAGACTGTCCACATTCCCGACCCGGGTCTTCGCTCTGTGATTGAGTCAGCACTCGGCAAAGAGGCGGGTGCCGATATTACTCAGTCTGATATGGAAAGTTTAGAATCCCTTCAAGTTAATGGATGCCACTATTTGACTTTATCGGAGAAAGGATGGTTTACACCGGTAACAGAACGGTGGATATGTGAATCTGCTAATGACATGTTGGTATTCAGCATAAAAGATCTAACGGGGCTTGAGTTTGCTACTAATCTGATAGAGCTTGAACTTGGTCGAAATCAGATATCAGATGTGACACCACTAAAAAATATAATAAACTTAACACGACTCTCTCTTGGCAGCAACCGCATATTAGATGTTACACCTCTAAAAAACTTGACAAAACTGACACATCTCTCTCTCATAAACAACCAAATATCAGATGTTTCACCGCTAAAAAACTTGGCAAATCTAATAGAACTGGATCTTCTCAACAACAGGATATCAGATGTTATACCACTAAAAAACTTGACAAAACTGACATATCTCTCACTTCGAGATAACCAGATATCAGATGTTATACCACTAAAAAACTTGACAAAACTGACATATCTCTCACTTCGAGATAACCAGATATCAGATGTTATACCACTAAAAAACTTGACAAAACTGACATATCTCTCACTT
>JAPPMR010000663.1 GCA_028818995.1 Candidatus Poribacteria bacterium
CTCCAGCAGAGTTCTTGATAGCTGCAGGATTTACAAATCTTCATATATTCAGCATGGGGTGGTGTGGGTAATGCTGTAATTTCGTTCACTTTTACGATAGATTCTTCTATCTCTTTTTCTCTTTCGGGTGTCAGTTCAACTTCAGTGGTTTGGCGTTGGCGCGGGTAGTTGATGATGCCTTTTTTGTTCGTGACACCTTTCTGTTTGAGCAGATAGAGATAATAACATATCTGCATGATATGTGCGGTTTCCATTGATGGGCCAGATTTGATGTCGTGGAGAATGCCCTGTTTGTCAACGAAGTCTATGTTGATGAGGTTGTCTATGTTCCATTCTCTACGTTTTTCGCGCGGATAACTTTTTTCGTGCAGGTGTTTACCGAGGTCAACTTTTTCGGAGGTATGCTCCATATTGATGTGGTGTTGGTGGAACCAGAGTTTGCGTTGGCAGATGTATAGATAGTTTATGGCTGTGCCTGTGATGTTGGGGTGTTGTGGGTTTTGCATTTGTAGCTACTCCTTTTTCGTTGTTGTTTGGATCAATTTGATTCCAGATTGGTGCGATTAGAAGGGTGATATAAAATGTTTCGCGATTTTCTTACCAATAAATGGGCCTATTATAGTAAAATCCGTAATTATTTGCACATGCGGCAGGTATCGTAGGGGCTGGGTTACCCAGCCCCTACAAAGGGGTTATGTGAAATCCCATCTCGGCGTGTAAACATATTTTCGGATTCTACTATAATAACTTTGATTCCAGATTGGTGCGATTAAAAAGTGGGTTTGGACCATATCCTGAGGTGCCTGTAAGTTTGTATTGATTCCAGATTGGTGCGATTAGAAGATTTTAAGATGAAACGGTTTTTAGTTTTCACCCAGATTTGATTCCAAGTTGGTGCGATTAGAAGTTTGTTGTCTGAATCTCGGATTTATCGGATTTCGCGGATGGGCACTTGATCCGATACGTTCCTTTTCAAGATATTGAGGCAACTTTTGAATAGGTATTTAGGAGTTCCAAACTCAATAATCCGCGCCTTCTGTGTCCTTCCGCGAAAATCCGCGATTCAGACAAGTGAGAACTCCTTAAATTGACGGTTATGCGTTTCGCTTGCGCTCTCCCTGACCTACGGACTATGGGTTGTTATTTACATAATCATGAGTGCCGTAATGCCGAAGTATTAAACCATTTTTAGCAACTTGACAACTGACGCGCCTGCCATCATCCACACGAAAATGATCAATTCGACCTTCAACATTTGTATATCTATTGTATTGAAGTCCGCCGTCTGTGCTTAGTCTGGATGTAGCACCGTTATCTTTGCTAAGTATAAACGCAACTTTAGCTAAAATTTCTTGCAGTTTAAGACGTCTCTTGTTCTCTTTTTCTTTAGTAAAATCTTTATGAAAACTATCCTGATATTCCAACCGTGGGAATGGTAACAGTTCTGCTACCAATAAATCTGATTTTGACCGATTCCATACCAATAACCCCCAAGCCGAGATTCCTGCATGATCATCTGCTTTTTCAAGCAAGGTTTCTGAAATCCCATTAAGTTCCTCTATAGGATACATTTCTCCGGCTGCCATCATCGCGAATTTCACCAAATGATTTTCAATCACAGTAGTGTCAATCTGGATTGGTAATTTGGGAATCTTTATGAGATCAGCCGATCTTTCAAATATATATACAGTTTCATCGGCATAGAAAGTGCCGAAAGTTTGCATGTAACCTTGTAAACTTTTGAATCCCCCTACGAGATTGAAGATTACTTCATAACCACTATCCCGTCGCCACGGCACATTATCCTCCAACCACTTAATAAGTTCTTTTATACCATCAGTGAAAGACTCAGTATCTTTTGCCGAAAGTCTTTTAGGTGTCTCAATAACAACCGTAAATCCTTGTCTCTCAAGGAACTCTTTAATCAGACTTCCCGTTGTTTGTCCTTGTGCGGTGTCGGTGCAGATAAGATAGTGTTGGTCTTTGCTACTGTCGGGTAATGCACCACTATAGATACCATAGATGCCGTTTAACTCTGCACTTGCCTGTCGGTATAATTTTATATTATTTTCGTTAAGTTTTTCGCGTGCCCGTTCTGCAAGTGTATGAATTACGTTATTGGCTTCCTCCGACAATTCATCTCCTTTGTGATTTGCTGACTCTCCAAGTATTCTCATCCAATCTCTTGCTTCGTCCGGATCTTCTCTATTGATGGAATTTGTCAGAGTACTTGTGCCAATAGTTGATATGACAAAACGCATTTTTAGTCCTCCGTCATCAATTCTCAATTGGCGATATTTTTACCCAGCCAAGGGGGGCGATTGGGTTCTGTTCGCGGTATATAATCTTACGTGTTTTTGGGAACTCACGTTCATCGTAGTGTCCACGTTGGGCGCGGCTTTCGCCTAACCGAAAACGTTTTTGTAGGTTTAACAATAGTTCTTCAGGTGCTTCTGCGGCGTTTGTAAATGACGCGGTAACAGTGTTGGCGTGGTATCCTGTGCCCCATCCTATTTGCAAAAAGAACGCCCCTTCTGGAAGGGTGGTATTTTGCACTATTAAGGCATCATAGACTTCAGGGATATTTGGAAATTTATAGTAGTCAAAGAAATCTTGTTCACTCACCATAAGTGCGTTTGCTTCGGATCGGCACACTTCTGCAATATCTGTAAGCATTTTTTGTTGTTGTTCGTTGAAATCGAGGACGGTTTTCTCGCGTTCTCGAAAAAGCAGTTCGTCTATTTTAAGGTTAAACGTTAACGTTTGCTTGGGTTGAATTTGTTGTACAAAGTTTTTGTACTCTTGTCCGTTGTCAATTTTTTGTACAAGATTGTTGTTTTGATCGAGTGTAACCGTCCACGCGACTCCGATTTCAAGTGAGTTGCTGTCAATCGGCTCGGTATCACTGACTTGCAAAGCGCGGAGGATGTCCTGATTTGGGTCTTTTCCGAAAGCATCTCGTTCAATTTTGTTTGCCGGTGTTTCTTTGCGCGGGTTCCTGCGCGCGTGTTGTTCTGAAAGATTCACGAGGTATTTGAGATTATTTTGAAAAAGGGTGTCATTTTCGTCAATCAGATGTGATAAAAATGCGGTGCGGAGCGCGCCTTTGATGCTGCTACCGGGAATATAGGGACGATTTCCAACGGATTTGATCGCCTCTCGGATGTCAGTTGTTTCTGGGTTTTGCGCGCATAGGATACTATAGGTAGAAAGGTCCGCAGTATTCATGTTACGTTGATGGAGATGATTTTGCCATCGGAAGTTGCGTTGCGACATTTCGGAGGTTAACGCGTTAATGTCGGCATTCGGATGTGCTAATACTTTGTCCAAATCGATGTGGTACCATCTGCTGTTATCGTAATATCCATCAATATGGTTCAACGTTTCACCTGAACCGATGTGAACAGGCGTGATGGTCTCAAGTTTGTATTTCTGCTTCATTTTTTGCTCCTTTGATACCGACCTGCCAAGCATAGCCGTAGCGATAAACGGGATGGGTGTAATCCTCCGGTTTTAAATCTACCAATCTGCCGACGCGTTCCTCATTTGTGTGTAAAACGGAGCCTTCTGTGAACATATTGATCAGTTTTCTACGATCATCACTGCCGGGTACACTCACCCATCCGATACACGGACTCAGCGTATAAGCGACATCGCCTGTGAGAAGCTGCTGGAGTTGCGTTGACGATTTAGGGCATATCGGGGAGAGCGTGACAAATCGGTCACCCTCTTCCGCTATTGGCATCTCAAGTTCTGCTATGGTAAACTCAAACTGCCCATATCCAGCGTTGCGTTCACCACCGATGCCGTTGTCGCCAAGTACTCGGAGCAGCGTCTCAATTTTGTGCTTTATCGCATCGGAGTCAAATTGTGCAGCAAACCAGAGTCCGCATTTTTTGTTGAATTGGACGGTTTCAACGTGCCAGATGCTTGATTCATCGGTTTGACGGTCAATGGAAACCCGCGGGCGTGTCGTTGTTTCCCAAATGAGTGGTGCATCATCCATTGCCTTATTCAGTTTCTCTTTTTCATCAGCACCCACCCAAACATTTTCACCATTAATCAAATTGTCTTTATCAAAATCCTGTGAATTACCGGATACAATATCTTGAAAAATAGATTCAGAAATGAACCGTACCTTTTTGATTTTTTTCTTTAAATCGTCTGCGGCATCTTCATTTCCGTGAAAAGTCAACGGTTTTGGAAAGAAGTAGACGTTATCTGCAAACGGAAAAGCAGATGTCAGTGTGAGTGGGAGCGATCCACTTTCTACTGTGTATGGATTGAGAAACTCGGTGAGGCTTGCGGTGTCATAAAAAGTCGCCCACGTTTGGCAGATCGCTGAAAATAGGGTATCTGCGGAGATATAGGTCTCAGTTTTCTCTAACCCGAGACTACCCGCTTGGGCAGCCCCGGTGGCGCGCCCAAGGTGGAGTTGGGTTTTGAATGTTAAACGATAGACGGTAGTTTCCATTTGTGCTATTCTCCACCGAAAGTATTTAAAATCTTAGACGTATACTCTAATCCTCGTAAGGTTTTAATATCGGTGTTTTCAGCGATAATGATAGGGGCAATATTTGGGTCTTCATAACATTCGCGAGGTTTGAAGGTTATGGTTAGGTTCTCAAATGCTATCTGCCCATAACCGCGGGAACCGGATCCGCCGAGGTAGTCGTCTTCAAGAAGTTCCATACCAGCGAGAACATTGCTGAAATACTGAATTTCATTTGTAAGTTGATTGCGATGGCCATTTTGATTCAACGTATAAAGACTGTAGATAATCTGAAACGGGCCGAAGGTTGTGCCTGCGGGGACACGTTCTTGATGACGTGGGGTTGCGGCCGAGGTGATTCGGTCTATGGCGACTTCGGTTTTGATTTCGGTGAAATCAGTATCGGTATCAGTTCTATTAAGTCTGTCAACCGATTCATCGGTCAAGAAAGTGTCTCGGACGATGACTCTTGCAGGCATCGTTCTGCCACGTAGCTGCCCCTGCGGTGCAACGCCAAAGACTTGGCACACGTCACACGTGTCGTAATCCGATGGTGTTTTGCATTCGTGTACTCTAACATCTTTCCCAACAGACTTATTCAATTCCTTGTCAAAATGTCGGTCAAGCAAGCTGCGCATCTTGCCGCGTAGTGATGAACCGGGGATGTAAGGTTGGCGATTGAAAGCGTTTCGTATAATAGGATTATCTATACCGCCGATGTCTAATTCACCTGTGTTTCCACCGATATGTAGGCCTGTTTTTGCTTCAATTGTTCCTTTTAGTATGATTTTACCTTGTAATTTAATACTTGGCATAGTGTTCCTCCTTAATCTCCGCCGAATGCTCTATGATAAGCGAGAATTGCTTCAAAAAAATCTACGAAGTTTTTGAATTTATCCGTGTTATCAACTTCGTTGATGGCTTGTGTTAGCACATCTTTTAGGTCTTCCACTTCCGGTTTGCGGGCTGCCGCGTAAGCTAACTTCGGTTTTAGCATGATCAATTCGTTTCGGTTAAACTCTTCACTCATCTGAATTTTCTTAACTGCTCCGTATACTTTTCGGATTTGAGCGGTTTTGAGGTTTCTTGCAAGTTTACGTCCTAAATTTTCAGCTGCAGTGACTAACGGTTCCCCGCCTTTTTCAATAATCTCTGAAATATCAACTTTTTGTTCCGCAACTATTTCCACTTCAACGTTACTTGCAGTTGGTCCTCTCTCTCCTTGCGTAATTGTATACGAGGTAACTTGCTGTCCTTCTATGAGTTGGTTGAACTGAACATTTTTTAGTGCCCTCTGACTAAAGTGGACATCTTTACCGCCATCATCTGGCTGTATAAAACCGTACCCCTTTAGCAAAGTTTTAATTTTTCCTGTAGGCATGTGTATCTCCTTCTGTTTTCTGTGTTGTCTGGTTTCGTAAGCTTTACCCGCTGAATCATGCAGAATGCCATATACGCATTCTGTCAAGCGCACTCAACGTTGATTTGAACCTACTAATTTCTAATACGTAATGCTGTCCATCTGGTAATAACGTGGATAAGTTCTTCTCTAAATTGAGAGGAATCTTGATGGTTAAGTTCATGTTTTAATTCATGTAGAAAAGTTTTCTGTTCGTCATGTTTGTATCTTTCCTGTAAACGATGGAAATAGTATAAGGAACGCCATGCCCATCGATGCTGTTTTAATTCTTTTTCCGAGTAGATTTGGTTGAGTCGGGTGAGAATATCACGAGGTAGCTGGTTTCGCCCTGTTAATACGTCCAAAAACTTTTGATGCCATTCGCGCACGTCAGCGAACTCTTCCCACTTCATCGGTTTTTGTAAAAATGTGATGGCGTTCTTCTTGTCATCAATGCTCTTCGCGGCCTTTTCTGCATCACCACTTATATCCGCAAACTGATAGAGTGGAAACTTCATGTGTTCAATGGCAATCCCACCTGAAAGCGTGACGTGATCACCCGTGATGAAGTGACGAAATTCGGAGCGGATCTGTTCGGCAATCTCAGGTAGTGCGCTCCACCCGCCAACAAGGAATAGGTCATCACCGCCAGCATAAATAAGTTCAAGTGCCTGTTTGTCTCTATTTTGATTGTAATTTTTACAAAGCTGCGGGACGTATCCCTCAAAAAAGACACGCATTGCTTCGCTGAGGGTTGCGAGGCGGGAGATGGTTGCGTTTTCAAGTTTGTCTTTGAAGACGGTGCCGAGGTTGTCAACGTCCATGCGGAGTGCACCGAGCCAGTGAACGCCTTTTGATGCTTCAGCCAGGTAGTTGTAATCTGCATTTTCACCTTTATCGTCTTTAGCAATTACAGGATGGAATATTCGGAAATCGTAACTTACGCGGATGTCTTCCCATTGATATTTTTCAACATCAGAAAGAAAATCTGTATCTCCAAGTCGGTAGACGGTAGCGTGCTTGGTTTGCTTAGTATCGGGTTGATTATCAGTATCTGTGTCTAACCGGATATCCATTCCGAATACTTTAACCGCGTCTTTCCAAATCGTTTTTTCTGGGATGGTGGATTCATCTGTTAGATCATACGCAAACATGTATTCTGCTTTGCGTAATTGCTTACCGAGTTCTTCAAATTTCCAGTTAATCTCCTCACTTTTGTAGGGTTCAAAGAGGTTTTGAAACATAGTCTCGTTGCCCAGGTCAGACCATTTCTGTTGTTTTCTCTCATTCACCTTTTCTGCAACAGCATTCCACTTATTTGAAAAACTGTCGATTGTAAAATCACGTGTTTTTATCGATATACCGGCTAAAATGCAAGAGATGTCTCCGCTATGCAGTTCCCATAATTTTTGTGAGATTTGTTTGCGGAGTGTGTCTAACTTTTCTTTTGCTGCGGTATAGGGGGCAAGGATATAGAAGTGTCCGCCACTGGCGAGGATTAGGTTGGTGATGGGGAGTTTAAGTTGTTTTAACACCCAATGTGCGATTGCTTCTGTCAGTAGTTGCAGGTAGAAGGAACGTCCGCGGAGTTGGTTGGAAGCACCATCGGAAAGGATATAATATAGAAAGTTCTGTATGCCGGAGATGTCGCCTTTGATAAGCGCACAGATATTGCGCTCCGATACTTTTGGATTGGCAAGGGCTTCGTCTATTTCATCAGCATCGGTGAGCTCGTGTCCGATGCAGGCGGCGATAGCTGCGGTTGTGCGGAGATGGTCATAGAGTGAAATATCTGGGATCGTCTTTTCTTCCCGCTTTTCCCAGGGCGTTGCGGATGGCATACGGGATGTGTATTTGCGCAGGAGTGCGACTATCGTTTGATAATGTGCTGATGTGTATGTTTTTCCATCTGTGGCTTTACGGAACGCATCGGTGAATTCTTTCCATAAATTCGCATAATCATTTTGATCTACGTCTGCGGTTTCTGTTGGGATGATGGTATCTCTGTTAAAGTTGAGTGTTGTAAGTTTGTAGCGATGTTCCTTGTCCTTATCTGCACCTTTGAGACGTGAAAGGATAGAAATGAGTGGTGATCGAACGAAGTCCTCCGCTTCTCTCTCCTCGCCTTCGCGTTCTGTGGCAGAGAGTTGGTCTGCTAATATCACCTGTTTTTCTATGAGGTTCTCGCCTTTGGTATGGTGGTTTAGGATGGCGTTTTTGAAGGTGTCTCCGCAGGGTGCAAAGAATTCGCCAAAGTCTTCGGTAACGAATTCGTAACTATGTATTTGGTGCTTTTTGTAGCGTTCGGTGGCGCGTTGGCGGAATTTGCCGATGTCGTGTAGAAGTGCTGCGAGGTGTAAATGGTCTTGTTGTTTCAATGGGTGTTGTCCTTTTGATTTTTTGTGGGAACCTTATCGTAAATCGATGAATTTTGCAATGGTTTTTAATCAGATTCCAAACTGGTGCGATTAAAAGGTGGTCACCGGAAGGCAAACAGATTCCGTGTCGTGTGCGTTGATTCCAAACTGGTGCGATTAGAACAAGTGCAACTGATAAAATCAAAATCATTCTTATTGACGCGTTGATTCCAAACTGGTGCGATTAGAACCTTTCTTAAAAAGGATAACATTATACAATACTTGTCGGGTGGTAGTCAAGTTTATTCTAAATTTGTGTAATGGCTTAGTTTCAATAAGGGTTTTTGTGTGAGGTGTAATGTTTGCTATAGGATGTTTGGATTACATTCGTCTAATAGTAGCCCAAGATTTTCATCATAAGGGACGTTTATGAACAACTGACTTATTCGCTCATTTTCACAGATTTTATTTTCCTTCATTAACCTTGCACATTGGCTGTAACTAATTTGCGCAATGTAGGCTCTCGCCTCATAATATTTACTTGCATCAAATTCCGCTAAGAATTCCCGTTCATAGTCCATAGGGACAACCTCAACACTCTTAAAGAGTTCGTTAAACTCTTTACGTCCTTTAGCATCTTCAATAAATGGCACGATGTCTTGTAGATGCCTTTCAAACATCCGTTTTGCCGTTTTAAACTTATCTTCTTCTTTTTCATCATATCCTTCGCGATAGACTTCATCAATTAGACGTTGGATTTCTGATTCTTGGAGAGTGTCATTAACTACGGATTCGAACGCATTTATTGTGCGTTCAATCTTCTCTTGTGAATAGATATATTTGTCGTATTCACCACCCTCTTTGCATACATGGACATCACAGATGCCTTTTTTTCCTTTCCTGTTGATACGTCCAAAACGTTGAATGAGCGCGTCTATCGGTGCTGGTTCTGTGAAGAGACTATCAAAATCAATGTCAAGCGAAACTTCAACCGCCTGCGTACCTACAAGGAGATCGGCGTTTTCAAGTTCAGCTTCTATCCGTTCTCTGTCTTTTAGGATAAATCTGCTATGAAGGAGTTTAGCATTATCGGTTACATGCTGCAATTCCTGAAACACATCTTGTGCCTGCTTGACGGTATTACAAACGACCATGACACGTTGGTTTTTGTTTAGTTTATCTTGTATTTGGTGAATTGCATCATGTATATCTCCATCAAGCAATTTGACTCTGTGTCGTGTGAATTTGTCACGATCCTCAGCATCCATGCCAACCTGTGTAGGTTGTCCGATAGCCTAGTTTATAATCTATTTAATAAACTTTGGGATTGTGGCGGTCATAATGCAAAACTTTGCATCGTAATCTTCACGGAGTTTCTTTATCATTGTCAGAATAAGCGCTGTTGTGTGCGGGTCGTAGGCATGGATTTCGTCAAAGATGAATAAACCCTGAGACATCTCCGACATCTGCATTTCAAATCCACGCATACCGAAAAATGCTTTTAGCAATTGAAAAGGCGTTAACACCTTGTAGGGACGACATATTTTCTTGGTCAAATTCTGCTGCTCGCGAACTTGTGCTGCTGTCTCTTGGTAAGCGTATTCATTATCCGCAAGTGCCTTGTAGACAAAGTAATTCGCTTTGCCGTGTAACATACCGACTTTTTCGTCTGATACGAGTTCTTTTAACCGATTATACATGGCGTTGATACTTGCTGTATAAGGT
>JAPPMR010000036.1 GCA_028818995.1 Candidatus Poribacteria bacterium
ACCAAACACATTTCCCGCTTCAGCACGTCTGCGCTCACCAGATGTTCTTGCATCTCCGCGAAGATGCAGCACGTGAATTGAACTGAATTCCTCTGCTAAACAAGCGCGAATACCTGCATCAGTGTTACCGTCAACCCATGATCCATTGGTTACAAAGGCGACAATACCTTGTTTTTCAATTCTATCGGAAGCCCATCGGATTGCCATTTTGTATGTATCGTAGAGGGTATTTTTGTTTGTCATTGTAGAATACTCAACATATGTTTCCCTAATTCGGTCTTCAAGTTCAGGGTATTCCACGTTTGGGTTATCGTCAGCTGCACTCCGCTGCCCTGCTGACCATGGGGGATTACCGACGATGACTTGGATTGGGAGTTTCTGTTGACGTTCGGCGCGTTCGTTGTTCTCTGGTAACCACTCTTTCGGGAAAAGCCCTCGTCCTGTGTTTAGATTGAAAGTATCAGTTAGCACAATGCCGTTGAAAGGTTCGTAGCTGCTGTCTTCTCCGCGCCGACCACGGAACGTCTCCTCAATGTTGACTGTGGCGATGTAGTATGCCAGCAGGACGATCTCGTTTGCGTGGAGTTCTTCGCGATACTTGCGTTCAAGGTCTGCATCTTGGATAATATCTGACTGTAGCAGGCGAGTAAGAAAAACACCTGTGCCGGTGAACGGATCCAGCACATGCACGCCTTCATCACTGAGGCTGCGTCCGAATTCATCTTGCAATACCTCATTGGCACTGTGCAATATGAAATCTACCACCTCAATGGGTGTATAGACGATGCCGAGTCGTTCAACTTCCTTTTTCAATGCGGTAACAAAAAACTTTTCGTATAGTTCCAATAGCACGCGTTGACGTGCTTCGCTGTTGTCAAGTCCGCGGGCACGATTCTGGACGCTTTCGTAAAATCCTTCTAAATCGCGCGTTTCGTTCTCAAGTCCGAATTCGCCAAAATCGTTCCGCAGACTATCCAACGCAATCGCGACGGGGTTACCGGAAGCGAAGTTGTAATTCTCAAAAAGTGCTTCAAAGACGGGTCGTGTGATAATGTGCTGTGCCATCATATCAATAACGTTTTCACGTGTAATTGAGTCGTTGATCGTTTCCATCAACTCTTTGTGGAAATCGTCAAACCACTCTTGCAATGCACTATTTTCAGGATCCTCCAATAAATTTTCAATCCGTCCAACAAGTCGTTTAAAAATATCTGCGACATCTTTTGCCCAACTCTCCCAGTATTTTCTATCGCCGCATTTCTCCACAATTTTTGCATAAATTGCATCGGCAGGAATACCGATAGGCAGCTGCAGCTGCTCATGGTCTAAGGTTCCTTCTCTATATTCACCATCACCATTTCCCTCTTCAATGATAATAATTTCAGTTGGTTCGGTGTTAAGGTCAATTTTATTGATTTCGGCATTGAGTCTGTCATCGTGTGATCGGAGTGCGCGGAGGACACCCCACACCGCAGCGAATCTTTCATTATCGTTAAGTGCTTCAACGGGGTCAACACCTGTCGGAATAGCGACGGGCAATATGATGTATCCATACGTTTTATTAGGTGCTTTTCGCATCACACGCCCGACTGCCTGAACAATGTCGACATGCGAGTTTCTCGGTGTCATAAACAGCACAGCATCAAGCGCGGGAACGTCAATCCCTTCAGAGAGGCATCGGGCATTAGAGAGAATACGGCAAACGCCTTCAGAATTGCCTTTTAGCCATTCAATTAGCCTTTTTCTTTCAAGTGCGTTATTTTTACCGTCAACGTGTGCGGTTTCGCATGTGAAATTTTGTGGACGTTGCTCTTCCGACATCTTTTCAATGGCACTGTCTATGATACCGTTCCAATGTTCAACGAGATTTTGTGAAGTCTTGATGGTGTTTGTAAATGCGATGGCGCGGGTGAGCGGTGTGATAGAATCGTCGTCTGGCGATTTTCTTTCGGGGTTTTGTAATGCGCGCCAACAACCGACAATTTTTGTCGCGTCGTTAATGTTAACCTCACTACCGCCATTACTGAGATAGTTGTGTAACGTATCCTGTACACCTTGTTCGGACATGGCAAGCACTACAACCCTATAATCAGACAGTAGGTCTTTCTCAACCGCAGTGGAGAAAGTGAGATGGTGAAATTCGGGGCCGTATATGTTCGGATTGTCCATAGAATACACATCAATACTGTGTTTTGCTGCCTTTGTTTTTGCACTTTCGGTATAAAGGCGGGGTGTCGCGGTCATATAGAGGCGTTTGTTGGCACGGATACGGTCATTATCGTGAACAAGCACAAAAGGCGATGTTTTATCTTCAAGTTTATCAACACCGGTAGTTCTGTGTCCTTCATCGCAGAAAATAATATCAAATGCGGGGGCACCTGCGTTCTGTGCTTCTTCAACTTTCGGAAGTGAATGATAGGTACAGAAAACGACCTGCATGTTTTCTGCATCTATTTTCTGTAGTGCTTCAGAGATAACGGTTTCATCAGTGGTAACAGGGAATTCCAATTCCATGAGGGTAGCGTCTTCATTCGCTTTTCCTGCTTTTGTATCGGAGCATATACCGATGTAGCGATGTGGAATGTCTTGTTGTTCTGCCCATTCACGCATTGCCTGTGCAAAGAGTCCGATTGAAGGGACGAGATATAACACCCTGCCGCCGACACCAGCAATTTCCTCTGCGATTCGGAGTGCAGTGAAGGTTTTCCCTGTACCGCATGCCATAATCATTTTACCGCGGTCGGAATCTTTGAATCCATTGATAATATCATCAAATGCCTCTTTTTGATGATCCCGTAGACTGTACGTTTCCAGTTGATAGTTTAGTTGGTCTGGTTCTTGTTGGCTTAGGTCGGGCCACTGGACGGGTCGACTTGCGAGGTGTGCTGAGCTAATCCGTTGGCATGGCGGTTCTAATCCGTCAATGGCTTTTAGTAGGTTTTTACTCCAGCTTTTCCCAGTATCAACAAAGATACGTGCTGTAAAGGGTTGACGATTAGATTGTGAGATAAACGTATCTATATCGGATTTTGAGATCCGTTTGTCTTCTGCATAACACTTGCACTGAATAGCACAGATGCCATTATTACGTTCTATTGCGACAAGGTCAATGCCTAAATCAGTACGAGTGAACGCTGGTTGATTCGCCGCCCATTCTGCCCATAGATACACTTCCGAAAACCGCTTTTTATAGAAGGGGTCTTCAAGGAGATATGCTCGGACCAATCGTTCGAATAGTCTGCCTTTCCCGAATTGTGAATTGGCGTTTTGACGGATGTAATTAAGCGCGTCATAGAATCCGTTGTCTGACTCTTCGTCTCCAATGAATAAGGGCATCTGTGTTGCTTGTGACATATTGGCTTTTACTATCCTTCCTCAACGATAATTATGATATTTACGTGTGAATTCTTTCCTAACTCGGATAAGTTGGCTAACGGTTTCATTTAACACTTCATCTTTGATACAGATAACACTTCATCTTTGATACAGAAAAACCAAAACATTAGAACCAAGACCTTGTTTATGGGTTCCAGGTAAAATCATTGCTTCAACGTAGACTTCAATGTCTCGCTTTGATGAATTGAGGGTAACAGGACCTTGATATGGATGCCGAGTTTCAGATACTCTATAGATTGAGGATGATTCCTCAATTGATTTGTGCTTAGGTATGTAAGTAGAGAAGTTTTTTGTTGGAAAAAAATACTGAACACGTAACTTTTTCGGCGGTGGTTCCCAATGAAAGTCATTAAACAATTTTAATTCATTCTTTTCCTTTTCAATTTTGTCTAATTCTTCAGGTTTGTGACTGTAAGCCAGTACCATCATAGCACAAGACTCAAGACTGGTTGTAATCATACGAATAGATGTTGCTTCTATAGAGGTTTCATACCTTCTTGAAAGTTCTTGCAGAGATTTTAATGACACACCCATCCTTTTAACATCCATATTAAATTCAGGTGTTGGCATAATTATTTCGCTTGCTCCGAGATCACACAAAAACTCTACTTCATTATTAGGATCGAATTTACCTGTTTTACGACGAGCCTTGTATTCATCGTTATACTCAGGGAAAAAAGTATGAGTAATTTCATGTGCTATTGAGAAATTTCGTCGTGTCTTAGGTCTATCTGGGTTGTATCTGATGACCATTCTCCCATTCTCTGTAGGGAGGAGTTCAGCGTCTTCACTATATGTCAATCTATCGGTTTCCTCACACGAGATTCCTAATATTGAAGCAAGAGTTTCAGGATTAAATGGCGGTCCTTCCCAGAGAAATTTCCTTGCTTTCGCAAGTGTCTTTTGAACAAGACTTCGAATTATTTCTTTAGGATCTTTAGATATATCAGGATTTTGTTCTATAAGTCTTACAACCGAGGGATGAGAGTAGTACTTTTTGCCAACTTTAAAATATTTTTGTCCCATTATTTCCTCATCACAAATCGAATAGTTTGTAGAATATGCTCCCAATCTTCAACAGTCTTGGGTTGATTGCCTCGGTACCGAATATTCATTAGCGTTCTTACATCTTCTTTTTGAATATCGAGTGCTTCTTCTCGCTTTTCAATGAATTCGCGTAATACATCCGGAATATCTTCATCTTTAAAATCTTCCGCATAAACGCGCACAGGTTGGTCAAGGAGATCTGCAATAGTTATACCGAGTGCTGAAGCAATTTTGAGAAGAATTTCAGCAGAAGGTTGCTTACTCACATCATTTTCAAGTTGGGATAAATAAGCTTTAGATATACCTGCATTTTCAGCCAGCTTATTTAGTGAAAGTTCTTTTTCTTTCCGGAGTTTTCTAATCTTTTGTCCCAGATCCATGTGAAAATCCTCCTTAATCTGCAAATATTTTATTATTATACACAAAATTGTTCGTTACTACAACTTTTTTCTTGACAAACCTGTTCGCTATGTAGTATAATATTGTTCGCATAAGAAAACTCCAATATTGCTTTATATGGAGGTAACACATGAAACGGATTCTGAAAAATGAAACCGATAGTTTCTACAACAATAACAAAACGGAGGAAAGAGTTTTGCATAGATTAACTTTTTACCCATTAGGTAATGCCGATTGCTGCTTAATTGAACTTGATAATGGTCAAAAAATCCTATTTGACTTCGCTGATGTAGGAGATTCAGAGAACGATGAAGATTTACGAATTGACCTACCTGAAGAATTACGTAAAAATCTTGAAAAAGCAGATAAAGATTCTTTTGATGTTGTGGCGTTTACACATGCGGACGAAGACCACATTAAGGGATTTTCTGAGTTCTTCTACTTGGAACACGCAGCCAAATATCAGGACGATGATAGGATCAAAATTGATAAACTTTGGGTGCCTGCAGCAATCATTCTTGAAAAATCCCCATCCACCGACGACCATAAAATCTTACGGGCAGAAGCACGGCACAGATTGAAAGAAGGATCTGGAATCCGTGTGTTTTCTAAGCCTGAGGCTTTAAAGGAATGGTTGGAAGAGCAAGGTCTGACACTTGAAAAACGGAAAAGCCTAATCACAAACGCTGGTGAAACTGTGCCTGACTATGATAAGTCGTCGGATGACGTTGAATTTTTTGTCCACGCGCCTTTTTCCAGAACAGTTGACGAAGATGGTGAAGAAATAGAACGCAATGAAGCATCACTTGTCGTTCAAGTCACTTTTGAATGTGACGAAGTGGATACCAAGTTGATTTTGGGTTCAGATCTTGGTTATAAATCATGGGAAGATATTGTTCAGATAACCAAATCAAAAGGCCGTGAAACCCGTTTAGAATGGGACATCTTCAAAATTTCTCATCATTGTAGTTACAAATCTCTGAACAGTGAGAAAAATGAAGAAGGTGAAGATAAGACTACTCCTGCCTCAGATATTGAATGGTTATTTGAACAAGGTTTTGATAAAGCAAAATTGGTTTCAACAAGTGATCCAATTCCTGATGAAGATACAGACCAACCCCCACACCTGCAGGCAGCCAACTATTACAAGGAAGTTGCAGAGGACCTTGAGGGAGAATTTAAGGTGACGATGGAACACCCAAAAGAATCAGATCCTGAACCGCTTGTTATTATAATTGACAGTTCAAAAGCTACAATAGAAAAACGGAGTGTCGCTGCTGCTACTTATGCTACTAGCCGCGCAACTCCAAGAGCAGGGTAGTATTCGAATGAGATCAGAATATTGTGAAATTGAAGGTGAAGTTGTTGCTCAAAATAAACTGAGAATTGAAAGAGCTAAACTCTTTCTAAACGCTGTAGAGTCTTCAGACTTTACACATTTAATAGAGTGTAGACAAACAACTTCTGGCGACGAAGTTATCGTATTCAACGCTGAAGCAGAAATCGGACAGATAATTAAACACGATATCAAATATCTTGAGCGAATTGCAGTCAGGTTTGATGCCTCAGACGCTGCAATGCCGGAGGTGTTAGCACTCCGGTGTAACTTCCCCTCCGTGCCTCATATTAACTTAACATCAGAAAAATTTCCAAGAAGTTTGTGCGTGACAGAACAAAAGTTTAGTGAATGGAAATTACGCTCAACCGGTGTGACTTTTGTTAAAGACATTCTGCAATGGTTAGAAAGAACTGCCAAAGGCAACCTCCATGCTGAGGATCAACCATTAGAACCCTTACTTTGGGGATCAGAAGATATTATCATACTTCCACATGACTTGTTCACAAAATACGGTCCTTCCGAACCTCTTTTTATTCCCATTGTAAATAAGATAAATGATCGCCGGATATTAATCGCAGAACGTCTTGAATATATTGACAAAGAACGGAATCCATTAGAATACGTGGCAACCTTCTTCAAAACCGACTGTCTAACTCATGGTATCATTAATAATGCCCCATCTGATCTGTATGAATTGCATCAGTTCCTAGAATGTGGTGATCTTGACCTATTGAAAGAGTTACGACTACGTTTGGAAAATTGGCGTAACGAAACTAGATCGGACGAAATCTTAGCTGCAAACTTAATTTTAATTGTTGCTTTACCTAAAGCAAGGCAAGAAAACACTTTGCCAGAAAATACAGAGTGGAAGGCTTTTTTGGTTCTAAAATCAATTAGAGAAATTGCAACAGAAATTGCTCCTGCGGTGAAATCCGCAGGATACAATATTCCGCTGATCGGCCAAGGTGGGAAAGGTGATGATATTTCAATTCACATGCTCAATCCTGTTTTCTCACTTTCAAAAGAAAGTGCTGCTCAACTTAATGGTTTTACTTTACGAGATGAAATCAAAATAACTGCGGTTGGTTTAGGTGCCCTTGGTTCTCAGGTTTTAATGAATTTAGTACGGGCAGGCTACGGTAAATGGACTTTAATCGATGAGGATGTCTTGCTTCCCCATAATCTCGCGCGTCATGCTCTTGAAGGTTTTTCCATTGGAGTTCCCAAAGTTTTTGGTCTTGCTAAAAGTGCGAACAAAACAGTAGACGATGATCCTATTGCCGATTACATAGTTACCGATATCCTAAATCCTTCAGAATCACAGGAAACCACTGAAAAATTAGAGAATGCTTTTACTAACGCAGAAATTATTTTAGATGCTTCCGCTTCAGTTCCAGTCGCGCGACATTTAGTTTATGATGTTGATTCTTCAGCACGTAGAATATCAATGTATCTTAACCCTGATGGAACAGATGTTGTCATATTGGCAGAAGATGAAAAGCGAAAGATAACCCTTGATTTTTTAGAAATGCAATATTATCGTTATCTTATAAATGAAACTTGTCTGACAGACCATCTGAAGAGAAAACATGGACGCATACGGTTTGCGACATCCTGCCGTGATGTGAGTGCTACTATTCCACAAGATTATGTCGCCTTACATACTGCAATATGCAGTCGCACGATTCATAAATTAACTTCTAATGAACAAGCGTTTATGTCGATTTGGCGAATAGATGAAGATCAAATCAACGTCCAAAGTTACCCATTTCCTGTTAAAAACTCCATTATATGTAAAATAGGTAATTGGACATTGTGTACAGATGAAGGGTTCATTGAGAAAGTTCAAAAAGCACGATCAGATAAACTTCCAAATGAAACTGGCGGTGTATTAGTCGGATCGTATGATATGCAACGTAAAATCGTTTATGTCGTTGATTATCTCCCTTCTCCGCCAGACAGTGAAGAATGGCCAACGCATTATATTCGTGGATGTAAGGGTTTACGCGAACAAGTAGAGAAAATACATGAGATCACAGAAAAACAGATAGAGTATATTGGTGAATGGCATTCTCATCCACCGAACTGTGGCGTTAAACCGAGTCAAGATGACCGAAAGGTTTTTCAGTGGATATCAGATTTCATGACAACTGAAGGTCTCCCTCCATTAATGCTTATTGTCGGGGATCATAAAAAATACGCTTTTTACTTAGAAGAAATGGATTTACTTCAAAATGGAATGTAAAACGTCAAAGAATGATTTGAAAATAGGAATAGCCTTGTCAGGTGGAGGCATTAGAGCTTCTGTTTTTCACTTGGGGGTTCTTGGTAGACTTGCAGAGGACAAACTCTTGAAGAATATTACGAGTATTTCAACTGTGTCTGGAGGAACGCTTGTAACAGGAATGATTTTTTCAATTGCAGGATATAAATGGCCAAGTAGTGAGTTTTACCTTCAGCAATGCCTTACCCAAGCGCGAAATTATTTTACGAAAACAGATATTCGAATCAAGGCATTCATCTGGGGTATTTGCAGACCGATTTCTCTCATTCAAAAAAGAGCGAATTTAATCTCTAAGAGCATTCAAAATTGTTGGAATATCTCAGGAAACCTTAAAGACCTACCGCTCCAACCCCGATGGACTATAAACGCCACTACGTATGAATCAGGTAAAAACTGGCGTTTTATCCCGCAGCGAAGGATGGGCGACTATATTGTAAATTATGTCAAAAACCCAGATATCCTTTTAGCTGATGCAATGGCTGCATCAGCAGCTTATCCAGGATTAATTGGTCCACTTGCCTTAGATACACGAAAATTCAGTTGGTATGAGTATGAAGGTAAAACGCAAGTTCAGACTCAGCCGAAATTCAAGAAACTTCATCTTTGGGACGGAGGGCTCTACGAAAATTTAGGAGTAGAACCTCTTTTCAAAATTGGAGAAAAACGCAAATATCAGGATGATTGCAATTTTTTAGTTGTAAGTGATGCTTCGAATCCTATCGGCACTAAAAAGCACACTGGAAAGTTTTGGAAAAGCGCAATTCGACTTATTGATATTTCAATGGATCAAGTCAGAAGTCTAAGAACCCGCACTCTAATAAATCACTTTGAAAATAATAAAAATTCGGGAGTTTACTTCAAAATAGGGAATAATAGCCGTAAAATATTAGAAGCGGTGGGAACGAACGTTGATATGATTGATCATTTAACAGAAAATAGTTTGTCACCAAGTGACGCACATTTTGCAGAAAATTTTGAAACTACCCTTAGGAAACTAACAGAAGACGAATATGACTTACTATATCAACATGGTTGGGAAGTTGCAAACTTCACGCTTCAGGCACGATGCCCAAATCTTTTCCAAAACATGTTTTGGAAACCCAACCTCTTAATCTGACACTCAGTTTCACCGACATTCCAACCTACCATCAGACTAACGAAACATCGTTATTTCAACGAAATTATGTAAGACAACTTGATCTGGAAGCACAAATCTACCAGCAGAGTAAACAATCGTATCAGAACAGATTTAACGATGTTTTACCGAGTAAACAAGGTCTATTGCGTTGAAAACCCTTTTCACAAAAAACACCATAACCCAAATAAGGTTATTGAGTCTGACGCAAAACTTACACCTCTTTTTTTACTTTTTCGTTACGAACTACTTTCTCAATGTCCGACTCTAAAACATGCAACCGTGTCCAATCAGTCAGTTCAA
>JAPPMR010000206.1 GCA_028818995.1 Candidatus Poribacteria bacterium
AGGAAACCTCCAAATCAACGGTATGAATGCGCGTATGGCATTCACCGCCTACCGAGGTAAAGGTGTCTATTTTATAATTCACCATAAATGCCTACTTAGTTATTATACCCTAATCTTGACATCGTGTCATAGAAAATCGGTGCTATCTTCGGATGTAAATCAAACGGTTCTCTCGGCGGTACCGGTTTTAGGGTATGTTGTGCATAATTTAGGAACGTTCTGTCTGTTAACAATTCACAGAATTCGCATAAAGGTGATAACACATCTTGGGGTTTTGATGTTAATTTTTCAAAATGAACTATGTAAGTACAGTTGGGTAAGTTTTGCATTAGATGCAGCCCTTCACGCATGGACAATATCCATTCAACAGATGCCCTGTCTAAATGTCGATTAAGATTTTTTACATCTTCAACGATATTTTTCAAATCTGCGTCGGTAGTAACCAGCTGATCTATTATGAGTTTCCATTTGCGGTCCTCCACTCCCCACCAATCGTGTTTTTCGCCGTTGACTTGAACACCAAGTCGTTTTGACCAGTTGGCAATTGAATGGCATGTATCCCATCCATTTCGGACAAGAAATATAAACCGTGCATCGGGGAATAGGGCGCGGACGAAATCTACTCTGAAAATTAGTTCAGGATATTTATCTACGAGTCGTTTTGACCCTGTTACTGACAAGTATGCCCCAAACATCTGAGCAGCACGTTGACACATTTCGTCTGTTGCATCTTCAGCGTTGAGACGGTACTTCGCGTGGCTTAGACTGTAATTCCCAATGATGTCTTCATGTGGATGTATGAGATGCCACATCGCTTTCGGTTCATTTAAAAACCCTACATCTCTATGGATAGAAAGCACAATTCCTAAAATCGTTGTGCCACTTCGTCCTGTGCCAAGAATAAAAATAGGTTTTTCAACAGATGTGAATCGTTTACTACTACTCGCAGCCTTCTTCAGGAGAGAAAATACAACTGGATTTATCCATCTACCTTTTGTTGTTACAGGTCGTCCTTCAAAAAAGGCGTAACTAATGAGGCGAGTTAGTGCTTTTGTTGGACGCGTTGTGATATATTCAGAATTAATTTGGGCTATCATGTTTCATCGGATCAATATTGGTTTACAGACGTCTTTTTAAAGTTTCACGGATGTTCTTAATCCTATCAAGGTTACAAATGAATGCAGCCGCTAATTTCATAGGAAATGAGAGAAAATTAACAGCCAAACCAAAAATGTTTGGACGCGTTGAAACAGGAATATAGTTATGTTTATCCATCAACGTCCTATTTATTTTTTGGGATATGTAAATTTCCGTAGAACTGAGGGATTCTCGTCTTTCGGTTGGGAGATCACAATCTTTTTCAGTATTGTGATTGGCGTGCCAGTGGTGTGCGCGAGTTGGATTTATGCCCAGTTGATTGGGTTTATCTGAGTTAACAGAAGAACCGACTTGAGGCACTTGTAACATTGAAGCAGCGTAATCAATACCTATAAATTCACAAACATGGGAAACCGTGGTTTCAGGATGTGTGAGTAGTTTTTCAAAGTAAATTGAAATGACACGTTCATTATCAGCGAATCTATCTGCGGCAGTAACAGCTGTGTGCCAGATTCGACTGATCGTGATAGGATGATAGTTAATCCAATCACGGATTGTTTCTTTTACCGGCATATCGGTGCCTCCGAGATAGCGGCGTTTCCACTTTTGTTTTTGAGATAGCAGGACATCCCGCGGGTCTCGAATCATGTTGATAATTTTTGCCTGTGGATAGAATCGGAGGATGTCCTCAATGTAAAATACATTACGCGGCGTTTGATCGCAAGGAATAGTTTTGTTGTTTTGTAATGTCTCGTATTGTAGAAATGCCGAAAAGAGACGGTCAGGGGTTGCAGGATATTCGGGTAATTCGTTGAGAAAGTTCTGAGATTCTCCGAGAAAACTATCGGGATTGCCGTGTGTGCGGTAGCCTTCCCGTTGGATACAGAATAGCCGCGAAGCCAACTTTTCTGCATCTTGCTTATGTAATTCAGAAGAGGATGCGGGAGACCACAACTGACCAAAAAAGTGGAGTTCGCCAAAAGTATATACATCAGAATGTTTCCCTAAAATGCGTCCCATCATTGTTGTTCCACTTCGGCTATTCCCTACAACAAAAAGCATTTTTTCCAATTTCACTTTTTGACCTCTATCATACCGAAACTGTTCTTAGGAATTGAAAGTTTTGTAGAATTTCCTGTCCATTCCTGAATACGCACTTCAATTTCCCCAGAACCTTCCATTGCAGCATTACCTCCATTGGTTGCAGTAAGACTCTCATTTGCAACATAGCGATATGTGATTTCTCTTTTCAACTGTTTTCCATCAATAGCAAGTTGTGGTGTCAATTCCTTTGCGGTACGATTGCTGACAAATATGTAGACGGTTTCCGTGTTTCCGATTGCCTGAACTTGAACCCCGGACATCTGTTTTCCTTTATATTCTAATTGTCCTTCAAGCATCGGCATATTTTGTAGCGAAACAGCAAACTGTGTATCTGATTCTGCAAATGCCTCACCAATTAATTGAAATGGATAGTAGACAGTGCGACGAATTGTGTCTCCATAATCTGATTCTGGTTCTCCACCATATTTCCAAAAAGTTTTCAGTGATGCAGGCGTTATGGGTGAAAATACAGGATATCCTTTTCCGGGACCGGCAATCACATGGAAATTTGCTTGTGTAATTCGGGGTGTGCTTAGCATTTTGAGAAAGAAATCACCAACATACATGGCATGAAGTTGTGTGTTAGCAACACGGTTGGCAGGATTAGCGATATTCCATTCCGTTACCCACATCTCTTTATTAGGAAACAATTTCTCATAGTACTCTATTGCTTCATCTATACCAAAGTGAATCCACCCGAATAGGTAGCCTCGCATATTTTCAATCTCAGTTTTTCGCACCGCTTTATAGGCGTATACATGCACAGTGTAGGCATCATACCAGCTATTTCTTGATGGATAAGTGTTCTCGGCAAGTTTTTCATCCCATTTGCGCTGTGCTGTTTTTATTAACCCTTCTTTGTGGAAAGCAACAGGAGTCGCACATACAGATACTTTTATATCAGGATTAACTGCCTTCATTGCTAATGCATGTTTTTTTGCTTCCTTCAAATAGATTTCTGCAGTACGGAATTTGTTGGCATAATGTGGAAGATAGTACTCATTACCAAGTTCCCAATGGGTGACTTTGTATCCTTTAATTTTGGCATAACGGACCCATTCGGCACTCTCTTCGGGAGTCCCCGTCCACAGGTTAACAACGACAATAGGCGTTATATTTAATTCTTGGCACAACTGCATAAAATCATCAAAAGAAATAATGCCGTTCCGTCGCTTTTGAAGCCTAATGTAATTCCCCTTGTTTCGTCTATTCAGTTGAGGATATAGAGTTGACCCCATCTCGCTTTCAATAAAACCCTTGGTTTTCCAATGATAGAAATTGCCGACTGTACCGCCAGGGAATCTCAATGTTTTCGGTTGCAGTGCTTTTGTTAAAGCAAAAAAATCTTCATCAAGATAGCCATAATCTCCACTTATCATGTTTGTATTGAAGCCAAAAAGTTCTTTTCTTAAATGTGTTTTTGCTTGTGTGTTAACCTCAAAACGTATTCCACCGAAAATTAGAGATTTTTTTTCACAGCCACGAAACATCACCAAGAATAGCAAACATATTAATAAAATGATGGAGAATAAGAAGACAAATGATGAAAATGAATTTCTTTTTCCAGCTTGATCTTGGTTAATGTATCTCATATAGTAATCCTGAGCGGTTTATAGGTTTTAATTGAAGCATCACTTGCAAACATTAGCCCCGCGCACAGCCAAAAGTAGAATCCGTAACCACGAAATTCGAGTGTTCGATTGAAAAAGAGCAAGAATACAGTAACTGTTACAAGACAAAGCATTACCATAGCGATCTCCTTAGCATATCTACTAGCTGCGCGTTTGTACAGATTTAATGCTGCCATAAAAAGACGGAGAAATATCAAACTGAATAATCCTAACCCTAACAGACCATAAAAACACAGAATAGCAACCCAATACACATCTTTAAATCCTTTCTTGCTTAGAACTTTTAAAAGAAATGACCGTTTGCTCATATTTAGTTTTTCAATCGTGCTGTTTTGGTCAGCACCATAGCCTAAAATCGGTTTGTTTGCGAGAACTGTCGGTACATTCCCAATTAAGGCACCGAGTCTCTGTTTTTGTGCAATACGAACATAAGAACCAGAAAATACGCCAGTTAGATTTCCTACCAATCCAACTTTCGCTTTACGCGGATTTACGTACTCCAAGCTAAATGGATTCACTATTGCTAAGACAACGCCGAAAATCAGTAATATCGCTAACGATAAGCGGAGTGTTTGTTTCCAACCGTATTGAAAGAAGAACCATGCGGCACAAGCAAGAACTGCAGAAAAAGTAGCAGCGCGTGAGTAAGAACGGGCAATGAACATTAATAAGACAACAATACCGAGTAGATTCAGATACTCTAACCGTCTTACACGGGAAAGAAAAATGACAAGGATAAGAATCATGAACACCCCGTAAATAACGGTGTCCCCTAAAGTGCCATAGATACTTCCAATTTCTCGACCAAGTTCAAGCAATCTGTACTCTTTTGTGAATCCTCCCACTTCAAGCGTTGATGCACGTGGAAGGAAGAAGTCAAAAGCACCGCGACCACCAGCCCATTGAATCATACCCGCAAAGAGTTGCGCTACACCAACGCACAAAATTACCCGTAGAAAAGTCGCAATGCGTTTTTCAGACAAAGGTGAATTAGCAATAAGATAAAAGAGAACTATGTACCGCGCAAATGGACGGATATTATAAATGCTTCCGATCAATGGTGAACGGTTTATTACCATTGAAAGAAATACGACAATGTAAAAGCCGATAACTGGGAAATCTATCGCTGTTTTGACAAAGGGAATTCCTTTGTAGAGTTTGTGGATAACGAGTTTTGCAAATGCCGCATAGATCAGTAGTTCTCCTAAAAATCTTAGATAGGAATAAACAGCATCACTAACAGGCAGAAATTTCAGTACAAACTCTTCAAAAGCAACGTAACCTGTGAGAAAATAGATTATAAACATTTTTCAGATACTATTCGGATAAGGCGTATTTATTGATTTGAGCATTACGTAGCTGCTTTATCGGAATTCCAATGTGAAAAATCTCGTCCCAATAATTCCGCTAATTTTTGATTAAACGGTTTAAAATAGTTTTCCAATTGTTCGTGTGTCTGCGGATTCATCGGCGGCGGTGAAAATGGTCTATCATTCCAATTCAGGATTGTTTTCCTCAATTTGTAAGCAGCAGCATCTGGCACAAGTTTACGAATTGCTCGTTTGAGTGGATTACGAGACGATAGAAACTGTGTAAAAAGGAAATTAAACTTTTCAGAGCGAGGCATTGCTGCTTGGTTATGTCTTTCTTCTACTACAGGTTCAAAATCAGCGTCGATATTGAGAAGTTTATAAAAGCGTTTGCAAACAGTTAGTGGATTTTTTTGTAATTCATCGGTCAAAATGCAATGAACATGATTTTCTCCAAATTGGGTAATTAAACTTTTGACGTGCGGGTAATAGGTGCTGTTATTGAGATACCCGCACTGTCGCCACTTAAACCAATCTTCTTTAAGGCGTGCTTCCTCAGCAGCAAGTGCTTCTTCAAATGTTTTGATGTTTTCCCAACCTCTACGTCTTGCCCACCAATAAGCGGAGTATGCGCGTGCCACAGGTTCCCGCAGCAGTACAACGAGATGTATCTCCGGATTATGTTCATAAATCCGTTTCATAATTTCCGGTGAGTGCATTACCATCACATTTTTAGCAATAAGTTTTTTACCTTCGGGACACTGAGAGAAGTATTTAGCAAATGCCGATTCATACCCGCTTGTATACTCATGATCTTGAAGAAAAAAAGTCATCTCAGGTTGTGGATGCGTATAGATATCGGGATGTTGTGCTAAATAACGCAGCAATGAAGATGTTCCTGACTTTTGTGTACCCACAATCATGAGTTGAATTAACTTATTCGTCAAAACGAATCTCCTTGAACAGAAAGGCAGGATGACTTGTCTTACGACACCAAAGAAAACGGTTCCCAAGGCGGCACTTTACCGATTAATTCTACGAGGTCACGGACATCGTTTTTATAATAATCAACCAATTGGGTTTGTGTATCTTCTGACATGTGGACGTTTTCAGTTGGCCGTGTGTTTAATCGAAGATAAAGAGGTTCAATTGTTCGCCTCAATAATCTTAACGGATTGTGAATTAATGGTTTATTATGTGTCCACTGACGTAAGCGAAATCGAAAATCTCGATATTTTTTATGGAATTCCGAATTCTTCATTGTTTCGGTACGATTCGTGACCTTAAACGCGTAGTCTTCGTAAAATTTAGCATCTATGCCAGCAAAGTTGCATAACTCTGTAAGAACTTTTGAAGGGTATGCAGCAAGGTCTTCATAAAAGAGGACATAGATATAATTTGATTTAAATTGTCTAAAATACTCCTTCAGATAGATAGCATAACACCCTTGCCTAAGTGCCTGCATGTGCTGTTCGTGGATGGGTTTTTCATCTGTGGAAGTACTGTCCATTTGTAAATATTCTTCTACGTCAAAAAGCATTTTTACATACGCATCAAAACTGAGGTCTTGGGGCAATTTTCCAATTTGTTTTGCGAACCGATACCACGACACTAAACGTGAAATCGGTTCGCGAAGGCTAAAGACTAACTTTGTATGCGGCAGAAATTTAGCAATTTGTTCAAGTGCATGTGGGCAATACAAATAATCCGGTGTTGAATCAAGACGGATTTGATCATCATCACAAGTTGGAAACAACAGATTGTATTCTTCCAAATCTCCAGTGTATCGATATTTTGAAGGCAAGGGATAATCACTGTTAAGGAAGAATCGTGTTTCCTTATAGGTAGCACCGCAAATTTTGGGATGGTCAGCAAGATATGCAAACAGGGATGTTGTTGCTGCCTTAGTAGTTCCACCTACAATTAGGTAGTGGCAATCACTGACTTTTTTTGTAGGAGTGCTCATAAATTCGTCCAGAATTAAAACCGATACCCATTGCAATCATTTAGGTTCAATTCATCTAAAATCATGCTTCAATCTCGTTGTAGCAAGACAATTCCGGTTTTTCGAAGTAAGTATGTCAAATTTACAACCGCAAGAACTGCAGTGACTGAAACGGCTAAAGCGATACCCAGAAGTCCCCATGCTTTAACAAATCCATAAGCCAAAGCAAAGTTTAAAATTGCCATTGTTACCATATTTCTAAAAATCAATCCGTACGCTTTTTGGGCATAGAGTCCAGCATTTAGCACAGGTATCAAACAAGAAAAAATCATCCCCGTGCTAAGCCAGAAGAGTACTTGCGCTATCTGTTGAATTGAAGTCTGATCAAATTTATTCCCCGTATACAAAAGCGAGACAATTTTTGTGTGGCTCAAAAGAAGTAGTAGTGTCACTGGAAGCGCGATGCAAAATGCTGTTGCTATGTTTCGATTGAGTGTGCGTCTCAATTTGAACTGATTATCCTCTACATCTTGTGTCGCCATATCGGGCAGGCCAGTTGTAGCAATGCTGATCCCGATGAGTGTCTGTAATGCAGAGAAAATCCTGAAAGCGCATTCATAGAGTGTAACTGCTCCACTTCCGAGCTGTGAGACAAGAGAAACTTCAACTAATAAACGATTTGTAACTTGCCGAACAGCGAAACCGAGTGTTGGCAGCGTAACCGTGTTTTTCAAAGAACGCAGTGTCCCAAGGGAGATTCCTTCAAACTGAAACCGATGTCCTGTTCTATGCATCCCGATACACAACCATCCAAAGTATAAGACAAAACCCCCTGTGTATGCAATCGCTATCCAATTTTCTAAGTTCTCTGTACTCCATAGCAATAGAAATACTGCCGCGGCGACACCAGCAGGCAGGGCATTTCGGAGGGCAACCGTTTTAAAATGCTGTCGACTGTTCAACAACGCTCCCAGTACGGTGCTGCCACATCCAAACACAATCAGTGGGGCGCATAGTCGCAACAGGGTGGTTGTCTTCTGGGCATCAATGGTTGACGATAATGCCCTCACAATCCAAGGCGCACAAAGTTCAATTAGGATAAAAACGCCTAAACCTACACAGAGTAAAAAATTGAGAAGATTATTTGTAAAACGCTGGTATTCTGTATCTGTCATCTCCTTTTCACATGTGATAAAGAGCGGAACAAGACTAAACTTAGCACCTTCCCTGACCACCGTATCGACTAATAACACTACTTTTAATGCGGTAATAAGTGCGTCTGATGTTATGCCGATATCAAACCGCTTTGGAATCAAGATGGCACGGACAAGCAGACTCAAGCCCATTCCAACAAAGGTAACGACCATTACCCAAAAGGTATTGTGCCGTAGAAGTTTCTTCAGCATGCAAATTTCGAATTAGTGATGGAGAAAATTATTTCCAACCTTCAGGAAGGTTTTTGCGTATTTCAATATCCTTAAATAAGTTAGAATTCCGCGGTCCAACAGACTTTGCCCACGTCGCCATCCTACCTAAACCTTCTGGAAGTGAAACCTTTGACGATTCCCCGAAAACCTTGTGGAATTTTTCATGTGTGCAATAGGCATGCTTCACCTCTTCCCGTTCTCGAAGATGTTTTACAGGCACCTCTTTTTCCATTGCTGTCATGACGAGATGTGCTAATTCATTGACAGAAACATGTTTATCCGATCCGACGTTGAAGATTTCACATGAGGTTTCCGGTATACCTACGCAGCGCGCGATATGCGGTGCGACATCTGCGATATGTGTAAAGGCACGTGTCTGTTCTCCATCTCCGAAGATAATCAAAGGTTCATTTTGCATAATTTTGTTCATGAAAATGCCGATAACATTTCGATATTTATCACTGATATTCTGAAGTTCACCGTAGACATTGTGTGGTCGAAAAATGGTGTAATCCAAGTCAAAAAGGCGTTTAGAAACGACCAGTTCTTGTTCCACAGCATATTTGGCAATACCGTAGGGATCTTCTGGCATAGGTATGAGTCCTTCGTGCATCGGAAGTTGGTTTTCACCATAAACAGCGATGGAAGAGGTAAACACAAACCGTTTTACATTATAGTTCACAGCAGCGTTTATCAGATTGACACTTCCAATAAGGTTATTTTGATAGTTAAATCGTTTAATGAAGTGGCTCAATCCCTCTGCTGCATAGGCCGCGAGATGATAGATATAGTTAAATTTATACTGCTCACAAAGTTGGTTTATTTGTCGAGAATCAAGAATACTGCCTTCAACGAATGTTGCGTCTGGGTTGACATTTCCGTGAAATCCTCCGCTCAGGTCATCAAGAACAACTACTTGATGATTATCGTCGCAAAGTAACTCATTAACGAGGTGAGCACCCATAAAGCCTGCTCCACCAGTAACCAATGAGGTTTTTTTCATATTTTTTGCCTTTTACTTTAGTATTACAAGTCGTTTTGTTTGTTTAGTTTTTGGAGTTACCAGTTCATAGATATAGACACCACTCGCAACAACCCTCTGAATTTGTTCCGATTCTATTTGTGTGGATTCTGTAATGCTTTTATTATTCAGCCAATTCATGTGGCTTGTAGTTTTAAGTTTTGTTGCAATGTATATATTTTTTTTTCAAAAAATGCACACGATAATGCCTCCCAATGAATAGCCGTGACCCATTCCAGATTATATTCTTTGCTCAATTGCTACAAACTTATTTATGTCAGGTATATCTTAGTGCTTAGTCAAGTGCTAATTGATGGGTTTTGAAGTAGTCGGGAATCGGAGTT